>DAIUEA010000056.1:0-6925 GCA_036845365.1 Limnohabitans sp.
GCCCTCACAACTGGGGCGTGGTTTTTATCCTCAATTGTGTAGGAGCCGAGGTGTACATCAACCGCGTCCCCTTCCTCCAAATAGACGATTTGGTCGGTGACCCCAGCAAGTGCCATTGCATCACTGGCTAAAAATACTTCGCTTATTGATTCGGCATTTCCATTTGACCTCGGTGCGCCCAAACCAGCGGGGCCAGAGAGGCCAGCACTGCCAGTGTGGCCAACGCCCAGTATCAGCGGGGACCCAGCCTTTGCGCCCACAATCCTGTTGGGCTCATCTTTATGAAAGATGGCAAGCGCGTAAGCGCCCCGCAGCATGGGGAGCGCCTCCTTTAGGGCGGCAAATAAATCGCCCTTGTACAGGCTATCGACTAAGTGGGCAATAACCTCCGTGTCGGTTTGACTTTGAAAGTCGTAGCCTCTTTTTTGTAAATTGGTTTTAAGTTCCTCGTAGTTCTCAATAATTCCGTTGTGTACGACAGCCACCCGGCCCTCGCCTGTGCCTTTCTCATTTAACTTTGTCTCTTGCGAGTTAAGAGTTGGGCCATGGCTAAAGTGTGGATGAGCGTTGTGTACTGCGGGTGCGCCGTGCGTTGCCCACCTGGTGTGAGCGATACCCGTTGCGCCCTGAATGTGCTCGGCGCTTACTTGCTCCATTAATTCAGATACGCGCAGTGTGCTTCTTGCCCTCCTAAGACCTGCAGAGTAAACCGCTACCCCGCAGGAATCATAGCCCCGATACTCCAACCTTTGTAGGCCCTGCACAAGGATTGGAACAATGTTTCTATTAGAGACCGCTGCTACGATGCCGCACATAAAATTTCCTAATCACGATTAATAAAAAAATAGCTACAAAAAGTAAAGACAATTAACGCATTAAGAGCAGGTGTTAAGCCCAGGTTGATATTCATTTTTTTTCTTTAACGGGTCGAGTCCAATTTGCAATGCTGGTTTGTTTTGCGCGTGTAATTGTTAGGGCGCCTGGGGGCGTGTCTTTCGTAATAGTTGAGCCTGCACCGACTGTCCCTGAAGCGCCTATTTTGACAGGGGCTACCAAAACGGAATTACTTCCAATGTGCACATCTTGCTCGATGACGGTTTGGTGTTTATTGGCGCCGTCGTAATTTGCTGTGATCGCACCCGCCCCAAAGTTTACTCTCTCCTCCAAAACTGCATCCCCCACATAGGCCAGATGATTCGCCTTAGCGCCCGCCGCAAGGGTTGAGTTCTTAATCTCCACGAAATTACCCACATGAACATCTTTGCCGAGCACAGCGCCGGGTCTTAACCGAGCAAAGGGTCCCACCTTTGCTAAAGCGCCAACCCGCACTGGCTTGAGGGAGCTCTCACCCTCAATGTGCGTGTAGGCCTCAAGCACAGCACCGTCCTCGATCACAGCGTGCTCAATCACACAGTTGGGACCAATACGAACTTGCGAGCCTACTTTCACTGTACCTTTAAAAACACAGTTGACATCGATCTCCACATCTGGGCCGCAGTCAAGCGCCCCTCTGATATCGATACGGGTTGGATCTTTTAGCCTTACGCCCGTTTGCATTAATGAGTGAGCTTGTTTTAGTTGATAAGCCCGCTCAAGCTCTGCGAGTTGTGCGGGGCTGTTAACGCCCATCACCTCTAAAGGTTCATCTATAGAAAGCGCACTCACAGGCACACCATCGGCGACGGCGCCTTTAACCACGTCCGTTAGATAGTACTCATTTTGCGCGTTGTTATTGCTTAGCCCATTTACCCAGCGCCTTAAATCCTCAGTCGCAGCGACTAGCACGCCTGTGTAGACCTCGGTGATTTTTTTTTGCTCGGGCGTTGCGTCCTTTTCCTCCACGATCGCAATGATCTTGGCGCTGTCTTTTGAGTCCCTAATCACTCGCCCATAACCAAAGGGGTTTTTAGTGTTTAGCGTTAAAAGACTGAGGGCGCAGACCGGGGACCCGGGTTTGCTCGTTTGGGTTAAATTGGAACTTCCACAAGACACACTTGCTTGAACCAAGCTTTTGAGGGTTTGCACCTGGGTGAGGGGGACGTCACCCGATAAGATGAGTGTCAAACCACCGTTGTCTAAAAGAGGTGCGGCTTGTTGTACCGCGTGACCTGTACCAAGTTGTGGCATTTGCAAGGCAAACTCTAGTTTAGCCTTTGAAACGCCATTAGAAGCACCATTAGAAGCACCATCTAAACCACCCTTTGAGTCTGTATTTAGATGCTGTTCAAAAAAAGAAGCGGCTCCTTGCCTGACCCAATCGGATTCATGTCCCGTAATTAATACAATCTTGCGCGCCAAAAGCCCTAGGGCAGCCTCTATCACGTGTCCCAGCAAGGGTTTTGCGCCAAGTGTGTGCAAAACTTTGGGGATCTTACTCTTCATTCGAGTACCCTTGCCTGCGGCCATGATCACGACATCGATCGGCATCATTTCTAAATCTACCCTTAAATATTTGTGAATTACACCAAGGGGCTATGATAATCTAAGAAATTTTTTGGATATCAGGTATTTAATTAATTTAACAAAAATCAAAAACAACTCTCGCTCGTTCAAGTTTGAGTCTAATTTCCGTTCGTATTTTGCGTTTTTCCTCTGCCCAGTCCAATTACAACCCTAGATCCTATCAATTTGATGAATTTTCTAATGACGCGCATTTGGGTTTGGCTTATCTTAGTGTTAAGCCTTGGACTACAAGGCTGCACTTTAATTCAAACGACTTATAACCAAGCCCCTGATCTAATGAGTTGGTGGTTAGATGGTTTTGTGGACATGAATCGTTTACAAAAAGAGGTGATAAACGAAGACTTGAATCAGATCCAACTTTGGCACAGAGGCACTCAATTGCCCCTTTATTTGGAGACCATTCGAGCTCTGGACTCTAAGGTGGCGCTAGACTTAACGGTCGATGACATTTGCAGGCCACTTGAGCAATCCATAGAGATAAAAGCCCGTGATTTATTGATCGCCTTTGAGCCTTTATTTATCCATTTAGTGATGAATATGCAAATAGAACAACTTAAAACCCTGCAGCGCAAGTACGACAAGAACAACAAAGAGTGGAGACACGATTGGTTAGAGGCAAGCGTGCAAGACAGGCTTGCGCTCAGAGTCAAAAAGGACAGGGAAATCGGCGAATGGCTTTACGGACGTTTAAGCGCCGAGCAAATGGAGCTCTTAAAAGAGTTGGTGCTAGAGTCGCCCTTTGATGCTAGCAAAACTTACGCAGAGCGGTTGAGAAAACAAGCCGACAGCATTGAAACGCTGAAAGGATTAATCCTTGAGCGTCCTAACCCTAACGAGACTCAGCAAACAGTGCACCTACTTTTACTGCGAAGCACCCTCGAATCGCCAGACCAGAGTTTTAAAGAATACTATTACAAAAACCTGAGGTCTCAGTGCCCACGAGCGGTCAAATTTCACAACTCTACCACTCAAAAACAAAGACAACGTGCTTTGAAAACTCTTCAAAGTCTGGAGCTAGACATACTTGAATTATCAAAAAAAAAAATAACTGCTACGCACGAGCGACTTTATGAACCAGACCAGGCGCTGCAGTTTAGAGGCGTTTAATCCTTGACCCAGGCAACCCCCTCATCAGTCAAAATGGCGTCCAGGGGCACGTCATGAGGTTCATTTTCTAGGTCTTGGACAAAGCCCACACTAAATCCTAATCCAACCGTCAGGGGTTTAGGCACTAAAGAGGCCAAGGTCCTATCGTAGAAACCGCCCCCGTAGCCCAGCCTGTAGCCGCCTGGCCCGAACCCTACACAGGGTACAAACAGCAAAGTGGGCGTAAGTACCTCTGTGTCCTTGGGCTTAGGGATGTCGTAGGCGTCATTTTCCATGGGACAACCCGGATACCACGCATGAAAGGTTAAAGTCTTGTGTAATTTATTAATAACTGGAAGCCCTATGCGCCGCCTTGTCTGTAAATCGGTAAGCTCGCCGTCCTCTTTCCAGCGGTGCAGAGCCGGTAAGGGGTCAAACTCCCCCTTGATGGGCCAATAAGCACCAATCATGGCGTCGGGCCTGCCCACCAACCAAATCCTCATGACTTGTTGTAATGCGGTTGTGAGTGCGTAGCGATTATTTAGCTCTGCACGGTCTTTAATTAGCTTTTGTCTTAATGATTTCTTGTCCATGAGGAGATAATCAGTCTGTTTGGATATCCGATTGTGACACCCTCTAAGCTGTTTGCCCCCATTATCTAAAAAATGAGTCACAGAGTCATCTTGAAAAATAAACACTTCAGCGTCCTCATCCTTTGTTGTTTTATATCCTGCGGGGTTTTGCCACAAGAAAATCCCCCCAAGATTGAGTCCGAAGCTTTGAATGCAGAGCCAAAGGCGATTGTCCAAACCCCTAAAACCAATGGCGCCAGTGCTCAACCAGACGCTAAGAGTTCTGCAAAGGCCCATGACCACACTCAAGACAAGAGGCAAGACAAGGGGCAAGAGAAAAAACAAGATAAGAGTCATGACAAAACGCAGGACAAAAGCCCAGCAAAAGGGGTTAAGGAGCACTCCTTTACTCACGCTCACTCTCCCGCTCCTATCTCTGCACCAACATCCTCCACCCAATCTCAGCCTAAGAGTGGGCCAGTTGGGCCTTTAATTGAAACCAACAAAGGCAGTGAGACGACTGGCACAGGCTCTTTAGTGAATTCTGGGGGCCCTGGATACCCAACGAACTCAGCCCTGACCAATGGGTCGGTCGCAGGCGCTGGTTCTGTTTTAAGCTCCCCCAGTCCACTGACCAACCCACTCTCCCCCTCAAGCCTTGCCCCCAATTCTTCGCCTGCAAACAACAACTCGAGCGTGATCAGCACACCTGCTGCCTCTGTTGCTCCTGTTGCTCCTCTTTCGGATCAGGGCAGTGTGTTGGAGAATAAACCAAACCCAGAGCCTACCCCCAATGGATCGCTCTTAAATGACACGCCCTCTAAGATCACCTCTTTTATAGATTCACTACTCAATGTGCCTTGGTTGGGGGGGAAATCTTCGACTGGTGATAAAACCAACAAGCCTGAGCAAACAACGACACTTGCGTCAGTGGTAAACGCGGTCGTCATCTCTCAAAGCGTGGCGATCCCACCCGTTACCTACACAACACCCTCCAAGTTCGCTGAGCCTTTGAGCACACCTTACTCAGTGACGACGGGTGAGAGAAATACAACGGGTGACAATGCGCTCATCGAGATGGCCTCTGCCTTTAAACGGGGAGACCGCAAACGCTTGAGCGCCGCACTGGTCTACGCCCAAGGACACCCACTCGAGCCTTGGGCAGCCTACTGGGAACTCAGATCCAGGCTTGATGAGGCCTCTTACACGGAGGTTAGAGGTTTTTTAAAGCGCTACGCTGGAACCTACCAAGAAGACAGAATGAGAAACGACTGGTTGTTGATGGTGGGCAGCAGACGGGAGTGGGACACGTTGCTTGATGAATATCCCTTTTTCAGGATGAGGGATGATAAAGAGTTGCAGTGCTACTACTTGCTCGCACAATTTGTTCAACTTGGCGCCAAGGCTTTGCCAGAGACCACGGAGCTTGTGCTGCAAAACTGGCAAGCCCTCAAAGATTCTGATGATGGTTGCATGCTTGCAGTAGACAGGCTTTATGCGCCCGCAAAATATCTGAACAAGATATTTGGAGAAAAGTGCGCAGCGCAACTGAATTTAACTCAGCCCGATTGGCAAAAAACGCACTCAAGATCATAGAGCCGAAGTATTTACCTGAACTAGAGGATATTTTTAAGAATCCAACTCATTTCCTTTCTCAACAAAGCACCAATCTACCTAAGCCTAAGGACGAATTGGTAACACTTGCACTCATCAGACTAAGTGCCAGCGACCCAGCAGATTGCATTCGTCAATTTCAAAATAAATGGTCCGCTCTTTTAAACCCTCAGCAACGCGCTTGGGTGTGGGCTGTAGCGGGACGGGAGGCGGCGCTTATGAATGATGTTAAAGCGCTAGAGTACTTTGAGCGAGCAAACTCGGATAAAGATATTGCAAACGATGAGTTACTGGGATGGAAGGTGAGGGTTGCGCTGCGAATGGACTCTCGCCCGCGCTGGGAGATGGTTGAGCAAGCAATTACTGCAATGAGTGCAAACGCACAAAAAGATCCCACCTGGGTGTACTGGCGCGCGCGCGCTCTTCTTGCCAAAAGGCCGCAAACCCCTCAGATAACCCAAGAGGCGCTGGCGCTTTTCAACTCCATCGCCAGCGCAAGAGGTTTTTATGAACAGCTCGCACTTGAAGAGTTGGGTAAAAAAATCTCGATCTCTAGCCCAAGTGAGCCCATAAAGCAGTTAGAGTTGCAGGCCGCAAAATCCAACCCAACAATTCGAAGGGCCCTTTACGCCATCAATTTAGGACTCAGGTCTGAGGGGAATAGGGAATGGAACTACGGCACCAGTTTGGTCGACAACACTGGGCGCGCTGGGGGGATGACGGACAGGGAGCTGCTTGCAGCAGCGACGCTTGCCTGCGAGATCGAGATTTGGGACAGGTGCGTGAATTCAGCTGAGCGCGCCAAACTCATTGAGCCCAGCCTTCGCTTTCCAATGCCCTTTAAGGAGCTAGTGCTCAAACGCACCAAAGACATTAACCTTGACCCGGCCTATGTATACGGGCTCATCCGTCAAGAAAGTCGCTTTGTGATGGATGCAAAATCCACCGTCGGCGCCTCAGGTCTGATGCAAATTATGCCTAAAACGGCCATCTGGACTGCAAAAAAAATAGGCTTAATTAACTTTAGGCCTGAGACTTTAAACTCCCGCGAGGTGAACATCTCAATTGGCACGGGTTACTTAAAATTGGTGCTCGACAGCTTCGATGGCTCAATGCCGATGGCCGCCGCCGCTTACAACGCCGGACCCAGCCGCGTCAGGCACTGGCAAGAAGGCGCTGTGGTGGAAGGG
>DAIUEA010000056.1:6935-9102 GCA_036845365.1 Limnohabitans sp.
AAGGTTCTCGCTAACACCATTAATTACGAAATTGTGCTCACCTCTGAGCCCCAGTCCCTTAAGGCAAGACTTGGAGTGATTGGCCCCGTCGACGCCTCAAAAGCCGTACTTGAAAATCCCGATATGCCCTAGCTCAGAGAGCTTGAGCGGTTTGATTGATTAATTGTCTGGCCTTTTCAGGCGCTTGGGGTAACTAGCTATTTTGGGTTACCTGGGTTACTTGGGCTATCCGAGCTATCCGAGCTATCCGAGCTATCCGAGCTGTCTGAGTTTTGTTGCATCGCCCACATATCTGAATACCGCCCCCCTTGTTGCAGGAGTTCATTATGATTGCCGCGCTCCACAATGACTCCTTCATGCATGACGAGTATCTCGTGTGCATCTACGACGGTGGAGAGCCTGTGGGCGATAACCAAAGTGGTTTTATTTTGAGCCGCCGTTTGCAATTCACCCTGTATTGCGCGCTCATTGGCGCTATCCAGCGCTGATGTAGCCTCATCAAATATTAAGATCTGCGGATTTTTAAGCAGTGTTCTAGCAATAGCGACGCGTTGTTTCTCACCGCCCGAGAGCTTTAAGCCGCGCTCCCCCACCATGGTCTCATAACCCTTCGGGGTAGAGATTATGAAGTCGTGAATCCGGGCCGACTTGGCCGCCTCTTCAACCTCACTGCGCGTTGCGCTGGGCCGCCCATAGGCGATGTTGTAGTAAACAGTGTCGTTAAAAAGCACCGTATCTTGAGGGACTATACCCACCGCTCTTCTCAGACTTGACTGGGTCAGTGTTCGGATATCTTGTCCGTTTATCTTTAGGCTACCCTTTTGCACATCGTAGAAACGAAACAATAGTCTTGCCAAAGTTGATTTACCCGATCCCGAGGGTCCCACAACTGCAACTGTTTTGCCCGGTGCGATGCTAAAGTCTATTCCTTTGAGTATTTCCCGGTTGGAGTCGTAGAAGAAATGCACATTCTCAAAACGAACAGAGGGTGCAGACTCGAGCTTTAATTCGCGAGCGTCTTGTGCATCTGCGATCTCTTGGTTTTTATCTAGAAGCGCAAACATGCGGTCTAAGTCTGTCAAACTTTGTTTGATCTCTCTGTAAATCATTCCCAGAAAATTAAGCGGTATATAGAGTTGAATCATGAACGCGTTGATCATGACCAAGTCCCCCAAGCTGAGGCGGTGCTCAACGACTCCAAGCGTTGCGCGGTACAAAATTGCAACCAACGCGCAGGCAATAATAAGTTGTTGCCCTGTGTTCAGTAGGCTCAGCGAGCGCTGGGACTTAAGCCTGACATCGCGAAGACGGATCAGGCTTTTATCGTACCGTTCGGACTCAAACGCCTCGTTTCCGAAATACTTAACGGTCTCATAATTAATGAGCGAGTCAACCGCTTTCGTGTTGGCTGCGGAGTCAAACTCGTTGGCTTGACGTCTGTACTGGGTGCGCCACTCAGTTACGACTACGGTGAAGTAGATATAAAAAGTCAACGCAACAAAGGTGATCAGCGCAAACCACATATCGTACTGAACAGCCATCACACCCAAGACGAGGGAGACCTCAATGAAGGTGGGGATGATGCTATAAAGAGAGTAGGAGATTAAAGACTCTATGCCCCTCACGCCTCGCTCAATATCTCTTGTCATCCCCCCCGTTTGGCGCTCGAGGTGAAACCTCAGACTCATGCCGTGCAGGTGGTCAAACGTTTGCAGTGCAATGCGTCTTGCTGCGCCTTGAGTGGCTTTTGCAAAGACGAGCTCCCTGAGCTCGGTGAAGGCCGAGACACTCAGCCTCAGTAGTGCGTAACTGACCAAAAGAGCAACTGGTACCAATACAAATGCATTATGTAAATAATTCTCCACACCGCCAGCGACCGTCCACTCAGGCGGGCTAGTAGATAAAACTGGGGCTGCTGAGTCTGTTAAAGCCGAGCCCGTTGATCTCGCACCAATTACTGAAGTTGAATTGTTCAGCGTATCGACCAATTTCTTGAGCACGACAGGGACACCGACGTTGGCCACTTTAGCGCCGACCATGAAAGACAAAGCCGCCATCACTCGCCATTTATATTCCCACAAATACGGGAACAGCCTCTTGAGCGTGTTCCAGTCTCTTGCGGGCTCTGGGGTTTGGGAGACGGCGGGTGGGGTTAACGAGGGGGCAC
>DAIUEA010000057.1:0-9045 GCA_036845365.1 Limnohabitans sp.
CTCAATCACTTTACAAAGTTTGGGGGCAACCTGTGGTGATTGCAACCAAGGTCGGGGCAGGTGGTGGGGTAGGAATGGGGAGTGCCGCCGCGGCCAACCCAGATGGCTACACCCTATTGGCTACGCATTCCTCCGTGCTCGCGTTGCCGGAGTCGGAGAAACTCTTCGGCAGATCCGTTAACTTTGATCGCTCAAGCTTTACGCCTTTGGCCCTTCTTGTTGCGGACCCCCTTGTATTGGTCGTCAAGTCTGACTCGCCGTGGAGGACTTATGAGGATTTCGTGGCCGCTGCAAAAAAAAATCCGGACACCATCGCTTACTCTTCCTCGGGCGCTTACAGCGCTTTACATCTTCCAATTGAGATACTTGCAAATGCTGCAAACATAAAGCTTCGCCATATCCCTTATTCAGGGGGGGGGCCAGCTATTACGGCTGTATTGGGAGGGGTTGTGTCTGCAACCGTGGGCTCACCAGCTGTGTTGGCACCTCAAATCAAAAGCGGTGAGCTCCGTGCGTTGGTGAGCACGGGGCTCAAGCGCACACCATTACTACCGGATGTACCCACAGCTAATGAGCTTGGCTACAAAGATGTTGAGTTCTATATTTGGGTTGGTTTATTTGCCCCCGTCAAAACAGACCCTAACCTTGTAGGCATGATTAGGAGAGATATCAAAAAAGCGATTCAAGATCCTGAGTTTGTTGAACACATGAACAAAATAGGCTCGCCTCTTGACTATAGGGACGGGGCGGCGTTTTCGAGCTTTTTAGACAAAGATGCAGAACGGATTGCAACGGCCATAAAAAGAATAGGCAAGGTTGATTGATAAACCCTAAAAAAGACACAGACTGAGTGGAACGGCATCTTTGATCTGTGATTTGCAGAGTATTGGAATTTTTTTTAGTTTAAATGTTCAAAATTAAAACTTTAATAAAACCAGATTAAAGATGTCATCTTAAAGAGATTTAGCTGGCCCTATTTTTTTGTTAAGGACTTACCCCCGGTTAGTGATCTTTTATTCACAATCCTATTGCCGTTCTCTGACTAGACAGTTTAAACTGTTATCTTAGTCTAATGCTTTAACCTAAAGTGGGGGTGCCTGTGAAAATAAAAAATCTCCTTGCCATTGCCATTGCCATTGCAATTGTTGGAACCGTTTCAACCCAAATTCAAGCGCAACAACCAGGATTCACCAGAGTTCCTTTACAGACACAGGATTTATCCACTCCTGGAAAAGTAGCCGTCCAAGCTCGTGCAGAATTTGATCCTGGTGTTGCCGCTGGTAAGCATACCCACCCAGGCGAGGAATTGGGCTATGTTTTAGAGGGGCAGCTTGAGTTAAGAATCGACGGTCAGCCGCCAAAGATTATTAAGGCTGGAGAGACATTCTTTGTTCCAGAGGGGTTGGCGCACGACGGCATCAACACTGGAACAGTCAAAACGAAGGTATTGGCGACTTACGTTGTTGAAAAAGGAAAGCCTGTAGCAACTCCTGCCAAATAGGGGGTCATCAGAATTTTACAACTGTGCTAAAAGGGACTGAAGATAATTTTTTCATATTTCCAAAGGTCCCTTTTGAGCTTATTTGTTTCTCAATCTTACCTAAATCTTGTTACTTAACTACTTCTTAAAAGCCCAAAACCGACTGAGCAAAAAAGTTTGAACCGCAGCGGCAACTATGCCTGCAATTAGGGATAACCAATCATCTACTTTGGCCCCCCTGAAAAGTAACATAAAAATAATTTCGTTGGTGCAAAAACCTCCAAACGCGGTTAATCCAAAGCGCAGGAAACTTTGCAAAGCCTGTGTGCTTGTGTCTTTAAAGCTAAGGTTTCTGTGGCCCAGAAAACTTACCAAAAAAGCAACTATAAAACCCAAAGCGTTGGCGAATTCGTTTTGGATTCTTAAAAAATCTAAAGACAAACCGTAGACTATAAGATGAATCAGTGCGGCACCTGAGCCGACCACAACAAACCAAAACCCAGTTTGAAGGCGTGCAAGGTTTTCTTTAAATAAAGCCCTCACTTGAGCTTATGGACTCGTGGTATCTTGAAGACCACGCCCTGTTTTTTTTGCGATTAGGTATTTGGGCCTTTGTTTGACCTCCTCGTAAATCCTGCCCACATATTCTGCGAGTACGCCAATAGAGAGCATTTGAACACCACAAAAAAACATCAAGCCAACAACAATGGTGGCATATCCTGGCACGTCAATGCCGTAGAAGAAATATTCAAAGACAACCCAACTGCCGTAGCACATAGCGCTGATGGAGAGTAAAAATCCAATGATGCTGAGCAGTCTCAAGGGTGCGACCGAGAAGGCCACGATGCCCGTCATAGCGAGTGCAAACGAACCTTTTAAGCCAAACTTACTTATGCCTTGAACTCTATTAAGCGGTGTGTAGTCAAGCGCAATGCTTGGGTAACCAACCCATGCGTATAGCCCTTTCATAAAGCGGTTGCGCTCGGGCATGGAGTTGATCGCTTCAACAACTTGGCGACTCATCAGCCTAAAGTCACCGGCATCTGAGGGAATTTGTACTCGGTTTCCCCAATTAATTAGTCTGTAAAAAAGGCCTGTGAGATAGACCTGGAGTTGTGTTTGATCGCTACGGGTTCTTCGTACAGCATAAACTACATCGTAGCCTTGGCGCCAATGCTCCAGCATGGTGAGTACCAAAGAGGGGGGGTGTTGACCGTCTGCGTCCATCAACACGACCACCTCACCTTGGGCGTTTTCAAGTCCTGCACTCAATGCCGACTCTTTGCCAAAATTACGGGATAAATTCAAACCCACAATACGGGGGTCATTGGCGCATAAGTTTTGCAACACTGCACCCGTGTGATCCGTACTCCCATCGTTCACAATGATGATCTCTAAAGCATGGAGTTCATGATTCAAAGTGCTTAGCAATTGGGCCACAAAGGTGGCGAGGTGATGGCCCTCGTTAAATGCGGGGATCACCAATGATAGTGAGGGTGAGGAATGGGTACGAGGAACAAGGCTTTGCATTTAGGAATCATGCCACGAGTTTTGCAAAAAAGCACTCAAGAATGGACTTTCTTTGCGGTTTTTTCTAGCCCTTGGGCCCCATAAGTGCCCGCCCGGGTCCAACTTTAAAGACAATTGACTGAGAAAGTCTCGCGTGGTCTGGCTACAACGCCCTTAAAATCAAGATATGCAAATTGTAAAACATGAACTCAAAGAAGCGCTTGTAAGGGCTGTTGAAGCTTTAGTCCCTGCACAGGGGGGGAGGGCAGAGTTTGAAACACCAAAAGTCCCCGAGCATGGAGATTTAGCGGTGACGGTGGCCATGCCTTTGGCAAAACAACTGAAAAAACCTCCTCGGGAAGTCGCACAATCCCTTAGAACTACTTTGGAGAAAGAGCCCGCCTTCAAACACTGGGTTGAAGCCATGGAGATAGCGGGACCGGGGTTTTTAAATATCCGCTTAAAACCCAGCGCGAGACACCAAGTCATCAAGGAAGTGCTAAGCCAAACGAGCACCTACGGGTTTAAGGCAAAACGCGGTGAAAAAGTGTTGGTTGAATTTGTGTCTGCCAACCCAACCGGTCCCCTTCACGTAGGACATGGGCGCCAAGGGGCCCTTGGGGACGCGATCTGTAATCTCTTTCAAACCCAGGGCTGGGATGTGCACCGTGAGTTTTACTACAACGATGCGGGGGTGCAAATCAACACCCTTGCTCTGAGCACACAAATGAGGGCAAAGGGTCTGAAGCCCGGAGATAGCGAATGGCCAACGGGTGAGAATGCGTCCGTTTATAACGGAGACTACATTGCAGATATTGCGAGGGACTATCTCGCTAAAAAAACCGTTGTATCGGACGACAGGTCTTACACAGCAAGTGGAGAAATAGAGGATTTAGATAGCATTAGAGAATTCGCAGTAGCCTACCTCAGGCGTGAACAGGACTTGGATTTAAAGGCCTTCTCGGTTCATTTTGACGAGTACTATTTAGAGTCAAGTTTGTATACCAGTGGGCGGGTCAAGCAAGCCGTGCAAACGATGATTAACTCTGGGCACACCTACGAGGCTGATGGAGCGTTGTGGCTTCGTTCGACCTCCTACAAGGACGATAAAGACCGGGTAATGAGGAAGTCGGACGGTACCTTTACTTACTTTGTACCCGACGTGGCGTATCACTTAAGCAAATGGGAGCGGGGGTTTCATAAAGTAGTGAACATTCAAGGTACGGACCATCACGGCACCATTGCCAGAGTTAGAGCCGGCTTACAAGCAGCCTCAGAGGTCCTAAAGCTGGGTATTCCACCCAACTTTCCCGACTATGTGTTGCACACGATGGTAAGGGTCATGAGGGGAGGTAGTGAGGTGAAAATCTCTAAACGCGCCGGAAGCTATGTGACTTTGAGAGACTTAATCGAGTGGACCTCTAAAGATGCGGTGCGTTTTTTCTTCACAAGCCGCAAGCCCGACACAGAGTATGTCTTTGATGTAGATTTAGCTTTGGCTCAAAACAACGATAATCCAGTTTTTTACGTGCAGTACGCACATGCACGGATTTGCTCTGTCTTATTAAAAGAGAAGGCTGATCAAAGTGAGCCGGATTTGGATGAACAGGGCAGAATGCAAAAAGTGCTTAAAGTAACCCAAACATTGCTGGCAACAGATCTTACCCCGCTGGACTCGGTTGCTGCTAAAACGTTGACCTCACAACTTGCTCGTTTTCCTGAGATCCTAAGTTCAAGCGCAGAAAACTTTGCCCCCCATGAGGTCAGCTTTTATTTGCGGGATTTAGCGGGTGCTTATCACAGTTACTATGACGCTGAGCGCATATTGGTTGAGGATGTGGGAATTAAAAATGCGAGACTGGCGCTTGTTGCTGCAACAGCTCAGGTGATCAGAAATGGACTGAATGTGCTTGGGGTCAGTGCCCCGACACATATGTAGTTTCACAAAAATCAACTTTTCACAAAATTTAAATTACAAAAAGGGCACTTGAACATGTTAACGGCTCAAAGCAAATTGCAATCTCAAAGGGGCGGAACAGTCCTGGGTTTCATACTAGGATTGCTGGTTGGACTCTTGGTCTCCTTGGGATTGGCTGTGTATGTGACTAAAGTGCCAATTCCTTTTTTGAATAAATCGGTCAGTAGAACAGCTGAGCAAGACGCAGCGGAGGAGAAAAAGAACAAAGACTGGGACCCAAACGCACCTCTTTACAACAAGTCATCTAAGACGGGCACTACACCGCCTGCCACCGCCGCAGGCTCTGCTGGGGGTGCGCAGCCCCCTAAAGCCGACGATAAGCCAGAGCCCACTGCGGATAAAGCAACTTCAAGCACAAGCACAAACCCCAGCCCTAGCAACAGCCCCAGCCCCAGTGCAACCGACTTAATTGGGGACTTTATTAGATCAAAAACGGATACATCTGGAAGCACCGCCACAGTAGCCCAAAACACACCTAACACAGGCACAGGGACCACCTCTGGGGACCCTTTTTATTATTATGTCCAAGTCGGCGCCTTCAGATCAAACGATGAGGCTGAGTCTCAGCGAGCAAAGTGGGCCCTCCAGGGCTATGATATTCACATTTCAGAGAAAGAACAGGCTGGCAAAACGGTATTTCGTGTTCGGATCGGTCCAATGAACAGCAAAGACGACGCAGAAAAGGTTCAAGTCAAATTGGCGACTCAAAAAACCGAGGCTGCAATCGTCAGGGTACAACGATAAAAAAAGAGGACTGAGTCTTTTTGATACCCTATCTCCTAAATATTCACCGTACAGAGTTTGAATTTGTAAGACCTAATTTTCAATACGCACTTTGATTAACACAGAAGGAATATTCCATGAAAAGACGTGAATTTGCATTAGCAAGTGTTGCAGCCACATCTACTATCTTGGCACCAAGTGCCTTTGCTCAGGGCGGTAAATTTGTGGAGGGCGTGGACTATCTTTCCTTGGATAAGAGAGTGCCCGCCGATGTCGGCAATGGGAAGATAGAGGTTATTGAGTTTTTTTGGTACAGCTGTCCTCACTGCAACGCCTTTGAGCCCAGCCTGGAGTCTTGGATAAAGAACGCGCCCAAAGATTTAGTGATCAAACGAGCTCCAGTTCGTTTTCAAGACAGCTTTGAGGCACAGCAACGCATGTACTATGTCTTAGACTCCCTAAATAAGATAGACGCCTTGCACGCTCAAGTATTTAAAGCGATCCACGTAGAGAAGTTGAATCTCTCAAACTCTGAAGGTCTGGCAAACTGGGCCAACGCACACGGCATAGAAAAATCGAAATTTTTGGAGCTTTTTAACTCCTTTGGCGTTGCAACCCAAGCCAAGAGAGCAGCCCAGTTGCAAGAAGCTTATAAAGTTCAAGGAGTGCCCGCTTTAGGAGTTGCTGGAAGGTTCTATACGGACGGGTCTTTAGCGGGAAGCATGGACAGGGCTTTGCAGGTAGTGGAATTTTTAGCCACTGAAGTAAGAAAAGGTCGCTAAGATTTGGGAGTTCCCAGTGGACTGCCCCCTATAATCAAGGCATGGATTTTATTAACGCAATTTTCGTGCCTTTAGTTTGACCTTGACTCCTATCTACTCCTCAAACTTAATCAGACTGGTTCTGAGCGTATTTCTCTTTTTAAGTCCGCTAACAGTTGGGCTAGGTCTGGCGTGCGCTGAAAAAGCCGACCGCGACAAGCCCTTAAAAATTGAGGCTGATCAATTAGATTACGATGATTTAAAACAGTTAAGTGTTTTCACGGGCCGGGTGTCTCTGGTTAAAGGAACCATTGACATAAGGGGTGACCGTTTGGAGGTAAGACAAGACCCGGACGGTTTTCAATATGCTGTGCTCACCCCTGCCCCAGGTGGGCGTGCAAGTTATAAACAAAAAAGAGATATCCAAGGCGAAAGCGTGGAGGGCATCGCACAGCGAATTGAATATGACGGCAAACAAGATAAGATATTTTTGCTTGGAAACGCAGAGCTAAAGCGTTTCAGGGGAGGCGCGCTCAGCGATGAGATGAGCGGACAGCGCATTGTGTATGAGAGTTTAACAGACAAGTTTAGCGTTGACTCAAGGCTAAGTGGTCCTGCGCTTGGCTCTGGGGATCTCTCCAAAGGGTCAACGCCCAAGCCAGGCGGGGGTGGTACTTTGGATGCCTCTGGCCAGGGCAGTCTTGGCAACTCAAACGGTGGTAGAGTCAGAGCCATTTTATCCCCCGTCAAGCCTAACGAGGCCAAGCCGTGAGCAGCTTACTTAAGCAAACCACGTTGCCCGAGCTTTTGGCAACAAGCCAGTTAGAGGCGAGAAATCTACAAAAATCCTACGGCAGCCGAAAAGTGGTTCAAGATGTATCCCTCGCCGTTAAAAAAGGCGAGGTAGTAGGTCTGCTTGGCCCCAACGGAGCGGGTAAAACGACATCCTTTTATATGATTGTGGGGTTGGTTAGAGCGGATGCGGGAAAGATTTACATTGACGGACAGTCCATTGAACATTTACCGATCCATAGGCGCTCTAGGTTAGGACTTAGCTATTTACCTCAAGAGGCCTCTATATTCAGGAAACTCAATGTAGCTGAGAACGTAAGAGCTGTCTTAGAGCTGCAGCACAATGAGCGGGGAGAATTCCTAAGTGCGGAGCAGATCGAGAAAAGGTTAACCGAGTTGTTGCAAGAGCTGAGGGTCGAGCACCTTCGGGACTCACCCGCCGTGGCTTTGTCTGGGGGAGAGCGAAGGCGTGTTGAGATTGCAAGGGCACTTGCAACGCAGCCGCGGTTTATATTGTTGGATGAGCCCTTCGCCGGTATAGATCCGATCGCTGTCATTGAGATTCAGCGAATCATCAGGTTTTTAAAAGGCAAGGGTATCGGAGTGCTGATCACGGATCACAATGTGCGGGAGACCTTAGGGATTTGTGATCACGCTTGTATCATCAGCGAGGGGAACTTATTGGCCCAAGGGACGCCTGGTGAAATAGTAGACAATGCAGAAGTACGAAGAGTGTACTTAGGCGAACATTTTAGAATGTAAGGCACAGGCACCCCGCATGAAACAAGGTCTGTCACTACGCGTTTCACAGCATCTTGCGCTGACCCCCCAGCTTCAGCAGTCGATCCGTTTACTCCAACTCTCTACGCTAGAGTTGGGTCAAGAGATTGAGCAGATGTTAGATGACAACCCCTTTTTAGAGAAGGAATTCGAGCTCGCCCAAAGCGAAGAGTTCGGATTAGACCAGCAAGACGTGCCCATCAAAATGGAGGACGACGGCGACGGAGAGGGAAGCTCAGAGCTTTTGGGGATCTCTGAGTCGCAAATACAGGACATCTCTGAAGGACTTGACTCACCCTCAAGCGCAGATGCAGTCGCGGATGCTGGGGTTGACGGGGCCTTGGACGGCTCCTTGGACAATCAGCCCCTTAGCCCTGAATCAGACCAAGGCCAAGACCAGAGTCAAGATTTATGGGATGGCCCGCTTGACCGAGTCACTGAAATTCGGGTCGAGGCCAACTCCTCCACAGACACCGAGCCCGACGTCCAAGGCGTTGCTGAAAATTGGGACGGGGACGGCAGTTTTGAGTTCTCTGCAGATGACTCCGAATGGGGAGGGGACGCACCGGCCTCCCAAAACAACTCCAAAGAGGAGACCGCGCAGGCCAGTGAGCTGGCCCGTAGTCAAGAGACGATGACTGAGTTTTTGCACCGCCAAGCACTGTCTCTTCGAATGAGTGAGACGGACGTGGCAGCGCTTAGATTTTTAATTGAATCTTTAAATGACGACGGTTACTTGGAGGACACTCTCAAATCTTTGGCTGAGAGCCTGGCCGGCGATAACGAGGAGGAATGCGAGGAGTTGGAGCACCGCTTGACGGTTGCCCTTCATCTGTTGCAAAGCTTGGAGCCCACTGGTATAGGTGCTAGAAATTTGTCGGAGTGTTTGACTTTGCAGATCAAAGCCATTCAAAGCACCGAGCCTGACTTTGAGGAGCTTAGAGCAGTTTGTTTAAAAATTTGCAACGGAACGCTTGATTTGTTGGCTAAGCGAGACGTTAAAAGATTGATTACTCTTACCT
>DAIUEA010000058.1:0-9035 GCA_036845365.1 Limnohabitans sp.
ACCACAGTTTAGGCAAAAAACAACCTCCTACTGAGTCTAGCGGTTTCGATGAGATTAACTTTGCCCGGTCTGCGAGCGAAGATTTAATGAAACGCTATTACTGGGCTGCTAAGGCGGTTTGCCAGCTAAATAAGATACTTCTCTTAAATATTGAAGAAAAACTATTTAGCTCACAAAACACCTTTGACCCCAAACCCATAAATGAACATTTCTCTGACAAGGCAGGAATGCTTGAAGTCATCGATGATGAAATTTACTTCAAAGATGCTCACCAAATTTTGAGAACCTTTTTGGTGTACCAAACCACACCGGGAATTAAAGGGCTTTCGGTAAAAACACTTCGCGCGCTGTTTAATGCGCGCAGTTTAATGGATTCCAAATTTAGACACGATCCGGTTAACCGAGAGACGTTCATGCGTATTTTGGAAGAACCACGAGGAATCACTCATGCAGTTCGTCTCATGAACGAGAACTCCGTGTTGGGTCGGTATTTGTGGGCATTTAGAAGAATCGTCGGTCAGATGCAGCACGATTTGTTTCACGTTTATACAGTCGATCAGCACATCCTGATGGTGCTGAGAAATGTGCGTCGGTTTTTTATACCTGAGCACGCACATGAATACCCTATTTGTTCGCAATTAGCGGCGGGTTGGGACAAGCCGTGGATTTTGTACATAGCCGCCCTTTTCCACGACATAGCCAAGGGAAGAGGCGGGGATCACTCCGAGCTTGGTGCTGCAGAGGCTGTTCACTTTTGCAAGGCTCACGGGATCAAAAAAGAGGACTCGGATTTGATCGTATTTTTAGTAAATGAACATCTGACAATGAGCCGAATAGCTCAAAAATCGGATTTAAGCGATCAAGATGTCATTCAAGAATTTGCTAAGAAAATTGGTACTGAACGTTACCTCACGGCTTTGTATCTTCTAACTGTTGCAGATATTAGGGGGACAAGTCCTAAAGTCTGGAATGCGTGGAAGGGGAAATTATTAGAGGACCTTTTTAAAACTACTGCGAGGGCTTTAGGGGGCAGCGCACCCAATTCGGATGCCGTTGTGGAATCCTCAAAAAGACAAGCCCTGCAGATGCTGTCTTTGTATGGACTACCACCACAATCCCATCAAGATATTTGGAGCACACTCGATGTCAGCTACTTTATGCGACATGAGGCCAGTGAGATTGCTTGGCACACCCGGCAAATTATTCGCGCAAAGATGGGAGCCAAACTAAGTGAGAGTGATCTAAGCGTAACCGTTCGAGCAAGACTCTCCCCTCTTGGAGAGGGACTGCAAGTCATGGTCTACACGCCAGATAAAGTTGATTTATTTGCCCGAATTTGTGGATTTTTTGAACAATCTCAATTTAGTATTTTGGATGCAAAAATTCACACGGCTAAAAACGGGTACGCCTTAGACACTTTTCAAGTTGTCACCTCAGACTCAGTAACGCATTACAAGGAACTTGTATCCAGTGTCGAAATGGGTTTAACTCAGACTATAAAGCTTGAATCCCCCCTTCCAAACCCAAGCCGAGGTCGACTCTCAAGAAGGGTGAAGCACTTCCCCGTAACACCCAGGGTCACCCTGCTCCCAGATGAGCGTGCCCAGCACTGGGTCCTAAGCGTTTCTGCAAGCGACAAAGTGGGTTTGCTTTACAACATCAGTAGAATCTTAGCTAAACATCAAATTAACTTAAAGCTTGCCAAAATCACCACTCTTGGAGAAAGGGTGGAGGACATTTTCTTGATTGATGGGCCCGCTCTCCAAGAAAACAAATCGCAACTAGAAATTGAGACCGAACTCTTGGAGGCGGCCTCAACTTGAATTCTTGTTCAATGCAATTTGAAAAACCAGTATTACAATTAATCCCGTCTTTAGCAGCAACCCTTTAAAAAAACTAATCAAATATGACGACCTTAAACGTATGTGGTTTAAATTTAAATAAATTTGTGGGTTCGTGTGTCTTAATGTTTACCTTTTTCGGGCATGCAGAGTTCGCTGTCGCCCAAGCCGCGACCGCAGGGTCGTCCGGCTCAGTAGCCTCATCTGGACCAACAAATTCAAAAGATAGCTCAACCGCGGGCACAAAATCTCTCGTCAATACCAAAGCCGCTGCAGATGAACTAACCTATGTTGCCAATGCAGAGAGCTGCACACCAAAGGCGTTGCATCTTGGAACTGATCACGGTCCAAAAGCGGCTACAAGTTCGTGGATCAACAGTCAAAGAGTCTCTGAGTGCTACAGTAGAGTTAGATAAACTCCGCGGTTCTGTTCATTCTCATCCTCACTAGCCCAAAGCCTTAGAGGGACGACGGCTTTAGAGTCTCTGTGAACTGTTAGTCCTCAGACGCATCACTAAGTCCGGGGAACAAAACTTCAGTGTAGCCAAACTGGGTAAAATCTTTGATCCTCATTGGGTACAAAATACCCCATAAATGATCGCATTCATGTTGAACCATACGCGCGTGAAAACCATGTGCTTCGCGCTCGAGCGGCTCACCGTGCTCGTTCAAGCCGCTGTACTTAATTGACCTCCACCGGGGCACTTTTCCCCTAAGTCCTGGAACCGATAAACAACCCTCCCATCCCTCCTCGGTGTCTTCGGACAACGGAGTAATCACTGGGTTAATGAGAATTGTCTTTGCAACTGGCGCCTCATCTGGATAACGCGGATTGATCTCTCCGGTACCAAAAATAACGACTTGTAGATTTTCTCCAATTTGAGGTGCTGCAAGACCAACGCCCTGAGCATGGTGCATCGTCTGCGTCATGTCCACGATGAGAGAAAGTAGTTTGGGAGTTTGAAAGGACTCGACCTTTTTGGCTACCCTCAAAAGCCGTGGGTCCCCCATCTTTAAAATTGCTCGAATTGCCATTTACCTGAAGCCTCATTTGTTTTGAATAAAAGATTCAAGCCATGTCTTGGTTTGATCCTCGCCTAGCACGGGTATACCTAAGTCCTGGGCTTTGGTGAGTTTAGATCCAGGTGCCTCGCCCGCGATTAAGGCAGTGGTCTTGGAGCTCACGCTTGAGGAGACTTTAGCGCCTAAGCTCTCCAGTATTTCTTTAAGTTCCTCTCGACCCCAATGCGTAAGGGTGCCCGTGATCACATAGGTCTTTGCACTCAGAGGTAAAGGCGCAAGTAGGTCTGTCACGATTTGCTCGCTCTCAGTCCAATGCACACCGCACGCTCTGAGTTGATGAACCACTTCAACGTTGTGTGGTTGATCAAAGAAGCTGCGCACACTCTGTGCTACTACAGGCCCGACATCTTTGACTTCAAGTAACTTCTCAACCGAGGCGTTAATAATCGCGTCCAAATTGCGAAAATGCAGGGCTAGGTCTTTGGCCGTTGTCTCGCCCACATGACGTATTCCAAGTCCGTATAAAAACCGATTGAGCGTCGTTGACTTTGATTTCTCTATGCTAATCAATACGTTATTTGCAGATTTTTCAGCCATTCGCTCTAAAGCGACCAGGCTTACCAAGCCTAGCTTGTACATATCGGGCAGCGTTTTGATAAGTCCTGTATCAACAAGTTGATCAACTAATTTTTCACCCAAATCCTCAATGTTTAAAGCCTTTCTTTGAGCAAAATGAAGAAATGCTTGTTTTCGTTGTGCGGGACAAAAGAGCCCTCCTGTGCACCTGTAATCTGCCTCCCCCTCTGCTCGAAGCGCAATACTTGAGCAAACGGGACAATGCTTGGGCATCTCAAAGCTTTGCGGCTCCCCCACTCTTTTCTCAACTAAGACGCCAACCACTTCTGGAATAACGTCCCCAGCCCGTCTCACAATCACAGTATCCCCAATCCGCACGTCTTTGCGTCTAGCTTCGTCCTCATTGTGGAGGGTTGCGTTGGTCACAGTAACCCCCCCCACAAAAACAGGAGCCAACTTTGCTACAGGCGTTAACTTACCCGTTCTCCCAACTTGCACCTCGATTGCTAAAACCGTTGTCAATTCTTCTTGAGCGGGGTATTTGTGGGCAACAGCCCATTTGGGCTCTCTCGTTATAAATCCCAGCTTGCGCTGCAAAAGGGTGTCATTGAGTTTGTAGACCACGCCGTCAATATCAAAATCAAGTGAGCCCCTGAGAAGCCCAATTTGTTGGTGAAAGTTGACGAGTCCCTCAGCACCATAAACCTTTTTGGTGTGCTGGTCAACGGGAAATCCAAGAGCCTTCAATGTATTTAGAAGTTGTTCATGCGTTTTAAAAATAACGCCTTTTCCAGCTGCATCCGCAGCGTCCCCTTTATCTAAAAGTGACGTGTTTTCTTTATCGTCTAACGACCACGCCACCTCGCCTACGGCGTAAGCAAAAAAACTAAGCGGTCTATCAGCAGCAATCCTCGGGTCGAGTTGCCTGACTGCTCCAGCTGCCGCGTTGCGGGGGTTCACAAAGGTTTTCTCCCCCCTCATACCCTTAGCAATTTTGATTCTTTGTCGCTCATTTAATTCTTGAAAGTCCGATAAACCCATGTAAACCTCACCCCTCACCTCAAAGACACTGGGGATTGTGGGTAGAGGAAAGTTTTGAGGCTCTTTGATGGTGAGCTCAAGTGGAATTTGTTGTATCGTCCGAATGTTATGCGTGACTTCCTCCCCGAATTCCCCGTCACCACGGGTCGAGGCGCTTACTAGTTTGCCTCTGAGATATCGCAGGTTTATCGCGAGTCCATCAAATTTAAGCTCCGCCATGTACTCCACCAAGGGGGCTGATGAGTCGAGTCCAAGCTCCTTGCGGACGCGGATATCAAAATTAATTGCGCCGCTTGACTCTGAGTCGGTCTCGGTTTTAAGAGACAGCATAGGGACCGCATGGCGAAGAGATGCAAAGCTATCAACGGGTGATCCACCCACTCTTTGGGTGGGTGAGTTTGGGTCGAAAAGATTTGGGTGCTCGGCCTCTAGATGCTGAAGTCTTTTAAATAGCTTGTCGTATTCTGAGTCAGGCACCAAGGGCTCGTCCAACACATAATAGTGATGAGCGTAATTGTTTAAGGTTTGCCTAAGTGTATCGATCTCTTTGGCTGGGCCCGAAACGTCTGAGACGTTGTCTTTAGGATTTAATTCGCTAAAAAGATCCATATAGATCCATCTTTTAGCTAAAAAGTCGTCTGGCTTGAGGGCTTCCGGCTGCTAAGTCCCGCTCCTCAAGGGCAGTGTAGAGTTGCCCCAAATCGCGCTCAATGATCTGCATCTGATGTGGAGTGAGTGGATGCCCATTGTCATCTGTGATTAAGCCGTCCATCTCCTTTGAGAGTTGCTGAGCAACACTGCACATCAAAGGAAAGGGGGCGAGGCTTGAGGGGACGTGAGTGACGTCCAGTAACAAAGAAATCTCAGTGATCGCAGCAAGTTTTGGATCGTCGGCCAACGCAGCTCGGCTATCAAAGATTAGACTTAAAACTGCAGGGTTTCCAATCACGTCTGAGGGAATGACTAAGCGTCCCGCTACAGAGCCGGCGACAAAGCCGAGTTGAGCTGCATGTTGATGAACGTAGCCTGGGCTCCATGCGCTGTCTTGTGCCTTTATAGTAAAGTTGAGTTGGGCGTCATGTTCTGTGGCAAATTGATCTAACTCTCGAGCACGACCTATCACCTCCAACATGTCAGGAAACTCTGGTGTGGCATTAAAGTGGTCCGCATAGGCTTGAGTTTTAATGACAAACTCAGAGAACTCAATTTCATTGAGCGCTCCTCCTCGGTTCGCCAGTTGGATACCCGATTGAAATGCGCTGTAGCGATGTCCCGCAAGCATTTGCTCCCACTCTCCCGTCTCAGCATTTAAGCCTTCAACGTTAAAGACCTTAGTTCCTATTCTTCTAGAGGCCGAAAATGCCTGTATAGCCGCCTCACCGCTCACAGGGCTATCAATATCAATTTGCGTGATCACATCAATCAAAGGATCCATCATAGATTGACGAGTGACCTTTACCCCTGAGATCGCGCCCTTAAGTGAGGACTCCACGCTTAGCGTTCCGTACGCGTTTTGAGCAGCCAAAAACTCTTGGCCGAAATCCGCGGCTCCTGTGCGCTGTGCAAATTGAGGGTCGTTTGAATTGACTCCCAATGCATCCAATTCTTGTTGTGACAAAAGAGGCTCAGCTTGGCGGGGCACACTCTTTTTGGATGTCCATGATGCATGTACCAATAGCGCCAGCAACAGCAAAGCACCAAGTACAGCTAATCCGATTTGTAAGTTACTCATTATTAAAATTACCGCAAATTCACAATGCGTACCCGTTAAAGTTATGCAGGCTCTGCAAGAGACACAGCTGATTCCATATCCACGGCCACGATTCGGGAAACACCCTGCTCTTGCATGGTCACCCCGATGAGCTGCTCAGCCATTTCCATGGCGATTTTGTTGTGCGAGATAAAAAGGAACTGAGTCTCTTTGGACATGGATTTGACCAGCTTTGAATAACGCTCAGTGTTGGCATCATCCAAAGGTGCATCAACCTCATCAAGCAAACAAAAAGGAGCTGGATTGAGCTGAAAAATCGCAAATACGAGTGCAATGGCGGTCAACGCTTTCTCACCGCCCGAGAGCAAATGAATGGTCTGATTTTTCTTACCCGGGGGCTGCGCCATTACCTGAACGCCTGAGTCCAAGATTTCATCCCCAGTCATCATGAGTTTTGCATTTCCACCGCCAAAGAGTTCAGGAAACATTCTTCCAAAATGTTCGTTTACAGTTTTAAATGTATCCCCGAGTAACTCCCTTGTTTCGCCGTCAATTTTTTTAATTGCTTGTTCAAGCGTATTCATCGCCTCATTCAAATCTGCTGACTGAGAGTCTAAAAACACCTTGCGCTCTCGAGAAGAACTCAACTCTTCAAGGGCGGCTAAATTCACCGCGCCCAAGGCTGCAATCTCTCGTTGTATTTTATCAATTGCGGACTGAAGTCCACTGAGTTGAACGTTGCCCTCTTGAATTGATACAGTAAGCGCCTCCAGATCAGCTTCGGCCGACCGAAGTTGCTCATCAAACTGTTCAAATCCGATACGAGCAGCTTGCTCTTTGAGTTGCAACTGGGTAATTTTCTCCCTCAAAGGCTCCAACTCACGCTCTCTAAGCAATCTGCTCTCATCTGAGGTGCGAAGGCTAGTTGTCAGTCCATCGTACTCGCTGCGCTTGGAGGCAAGGAGTTGCTCGCGCTCAGCTTTGAGCTCTAAAGCCTGTTGGAGTCCGGCTTTGGCGGCTTCGTCTGAGAGTTGGGCGAGCTCTTGATTGAGCCTAGTCTCCTCCTCTTGCAAACTGACTAATTGAGTTTGAGCGGATTGAATTGTGCGCTCCAGCTCAGCCTTTCTTGTAACCAACGACCTGGCTGCAAACTCAGCCTCTTGGTGCAGTCTCTCGGATTGCCTAAATGCCTCCCTTGCACGGGAGAGCTGCTTTTCATCTTCCATAACGGCTTGCTCTAAATTAGCAAATCGTTCTTGGATATCTGCTAGCTCCATATCTAAAGACTCAAAACGTGCTTCAGCAGTAAGGCGTCTTTCTTTGAGTGCGAGTCGAGAATCTGTTATTTCGGTGAGTTCTTTTTGCAATTGGTCCACACGGGCTTGTGTTTGTTCGGCTTGCTGTGAAAGTTTAAGCGTTTTAACCTGTATGTCGTGCAGAAGTTGCTGTTTTTCAGAAAAAAGTAACCGAATCTGAGTCAGTTGTTGAGACGCATTTTTGTAATCAATCTCCAGTCTGAGGAGATTGTTCTTAGATTCTTCTGAAATGAGTTTTTGTGCTTTTATTTCTTTATCTAAATTCTCTATCTCCTGAGCGCGCGCCAATAGTCCTGCTTGCTCGTTGTCGGGAGCGTAAAAACTCACACTACTCGAGGTGATAGCGTGGCCTTGGGCTACATAGATTGCTTCTCCGGACTTTAGGGATGACCTAGAGCTTAAGGCCGCATCCAATGAGGGCGCCGTATACAGACCTTGAAGCCATTCAGTTAGAAGCGCTTTTTGTTGGCCGTCTTTTGTCTTGACCAGGTCAATTAAGGGTTTGAGTGAGGATGATGCCGTAGGAGTTTGGACGCCGGAATTTACGCTGTTGGCATAAAAGGTGAGCTTAGCGGGAGGCATATCTTTGGAAAAAGAGGAGACCATCTCTAATTTTGAAACCTCAAGGGAGGACAAGCGCTCGCGCAGCGCAGCCTCTAGTGCATTTTCCCAGCCCTTTTCAATATGCACCCGACCCCAAAGGGCTTCTAATCCCTCCAATCCGTGCTTTGTGAGCCATGGTTTCAGTCGGGAGTCAGTTTTTACTTTCTCTTGCAAGGATACGAGAGCTTCATATTTAGCGCTCAAGTCAGCTAACTTAGAGGAATCAGCGTAGCTGGTTTGCTGCGCTTGGGCCCGTGCGAGATCAAGATCTGGTACGCGCTCTTGTAACTCCTGCATTTGAGCCTGAGTGGTGTCCAAATGCTCTTGTGCGGTACTTGACTCTAGCTCAAGCTTTTGAAGTAAGTCACGATCGGCAGGCTCAAGCGTTGTCAACTCGCTTTGCAAGCGCTCTGCTCGGTGCTCAAATTGGCGATCCTGTTCATCTATGTTTCTTTGCTCAGAGGCCAATACCTGTATTTGTGCCTGTACCTGAACCACGCTTGTCCTTTGAACTTCCGCTTTGTTTTGAGCCTCTCTCCACTGGGTCTCTAGTGCGGGGACTAAGTCCCGCTCCTCATCAAGCCTGGCAAGCAAAATGTCCAACTCCTCGAGCTGGACGGCTTCGAAGTCTTTTAAGCTTTCAATTTCCTCCAACGCTTTCTCTTGCTGCTGGGTCCAGTGATCCCTTTGCTCTGAGAGTTGCTTTATTCGCTCCTGAGTCCTGTCTTTGGAGCTGACCACAAACCTTATTTCACCCTCCAAGCGCCCAACCTCGGCAGTAGACTCATACAACAATCCCTGCGCCTGGTTGAGCTGATCGCCGGCCAGATAATGCGATTGTCGGATGCCCTCTAAGTCAGCCTCGATTCTCCTAAGGTCGGCGATCTTGCCCTCTAAATCCACTCGCGCTCTGTCTTGCTGGGC
>DAIUEA010000059.1:0-7678 GCA_036845365.1 Limnohabitans sp.
GCTTATGGCTTATGGCTTATGGCTTATGGCTTATGGCTTATGGCTTCGATTTAAATTTTGATATTACTTTTAATAAATCTTTTCATATCATCTTTCATTGACTGCACGCGAAGCTCAATGTATTTTGCAGTTGCTTTGTTTTTATCCATCTTGGTTGAGGATAGAGCTTGGGCCCATAGACCGTCTCTCCTCTCCCCGCGTTCCATCTCTCTCAGCACAGCTGCGTGCAGCATTTCATCAGAATTAAAGTTCATTAAAAATCCTTAAAATTAGACTCCACTTTTAGTCGAGTTTGGTGCTTGGTACTTGGTGCTTGGTGGTCGGTGATCGGAGTTTAATCTTTTTTTGTGGCAAAAAAATACGGCCTAACCATTGAGAGTTAAGGCCGTATTCACCCAGGCAACGCTTGGATATATCGGGTTGAGGGTTTACTACAGATCAGTGCCCCTTTAATTTTGCGGCAATTTCAGCCACTCGAGCCCCGTAAGCTTTCGCAGTATCTAAGTCTCCTTGGGGGATTTCTGAGGCGGGACTGGTTGGGCCTACCTGAGCCATCAAGCCAGAGTTGGAGCCTAGTCGGTTGATGGTTCCATCGTTCAAACTGGGCTGGCCCACCCATATCATCCCTTGTTGCATTGCAAGGGTAATGAAGTACTGAATACTGGAGAGTTTGTCACCACTGGGGCTTGCAGAGATCGTAAAGCCGCCTGCAACTTTGTCCTTCCAAGCTGAGGCGAACCACTGTTTGGATGTCGCATCTGCAAATTTTTTAAATTGCCATGAGACCATCCCCATGTAGGTGGGCGAGCCAAAGATAATGGCATCGGCGGCGTTTAAAGCGTTCCAGTCTTGCTCGGTCAAATTTCCCTCCGCATCGATTGCGACCCTCAGGGCTGAAGCCCCCTGGGCGACAAATTCAGACACACGCTCAGTATGACCATAACCAGAATGATAAACAACTACGACTTTAGACATTTAAATACTCCTATAAAAAAATTCAACTGTTAATTACACAAATCAAAAACAAGAACTTCAGCCCCTTTGGGGTGATCCATCAAAATCATGCTCTCTGATTCATACAGGAGAGCGTCCCCTGCCTTTAAATCAAATCCGTTCACTGCCATCTCTCCTTTGATGAGGTGAACGTAGGCTCTCCTGTTGGGGCCAATCGCGAGGCTCGCACTTTGTCCGGAATTAAACTCACCCACATACATCCTCGCATCTGCGTGTACTTTCACGGCGTTCTCCCCCCCTTGGGGTCCAGCGATCAATTCGAGTTTGCCGTTTTTTGATGAAGCGTTCACCGTTTTTTGCTCGTAACTAGGGGGGATACCCGTGACATTGGGCTCAATCCAGATTTGAAAGAAATGGGTGGTACTGTTTGGAGCGTGATTGAACTCACTGTGCATGACCCCTGTACCGGCGCTCATCCTTTGTATGTCCCCGGGGGGGATACCCTTTACATTACCCATGTCATCTTTGTGAGCCAACTCGCCCGAGAGCACGTAGCTGATGATCTCCATGTCTCGGTGACCATGCGTCCCAAATCCTTTGCCAGGCAAGATTTGGTCCTCATTGATCACTCGCAGGTTCCCCCACCCCATGAAATTGGCATCGTAGTAACTGGCAAAAGAGAAGCTGTGTTTTGATAATAGCCATCCATGGTCAGCGTGCCCGCGAGATTCCGATTTTCTGAGATGAATCATTTTTAAACCTCTTTAAATATTTAAATATAGACTGTTCTTAAGCCCCTCACAATGTAGAGTTCAAATACCCTCTTTACATCCAAATAATTTGATGGCATCATTCAAATTATTTAAATTATTTAGATGACTTCATCATTTCTTCAATGAATAACTCTAGAAGTATCCTCACTCCAGAAGCTCTTTTTATGCTCCGCGCAGTAGATGCGGGGGGCAGCTTTGCCTCAGCCGCTCGCAAACTCGGTTTGGTCCCCAGTGCCTTGACTTACCGAGTCAGACAAATGGAGGAGGCCTTAGACGTGCTTTTGTTTGACAGAAACTCAAGGCAAGCTAAGCTAACCGCCGCAGGCGCGGAGTTGCTGCGGGAGGGCTCAAAAATTTTGGATGACATAGACGCAATTGCCAATAGAGTTAAAAGAATTGCAACGGGCTGGGAGAGTGAATTCACAATAGCCGTAGACAGTATCATTGACCGGGTCACCATACTTGAATTGTGCGAAGATTTCTTAAAAGATTCGCCCCCAACAAAGTTAAAGTTAGTTGAGGAAACTTTAAACGGGACCCTTGAAGCACTTACCCAAGGACGTGCAGACCTTGCGCTCGGAGTCAGTGGCTACAAGGGGACAGACTCCAACATACAAAGTCACAGCTTGGGCCAAGTCGCATTTTTGTTTGCCGTTGCCCCCCATCACCCTTTGGCCCGTGTTTCAGGCCCGCTGAGCGACGATATGATCAAACAGCACAGGGCGGTTGCAATTGCTGACTCTGCGCAAAACGCTCCGTCCCAAAGCTTTAATCTCCTAAACGGTCAAGATGTGTTTACTGTTCCCTCCTTGCAAACCAAAATTGAGGTGCAAATTAGGGGATTTGGAGCAGGCTTTTTACCCGAACCTGTCGTCAAACCTTACCTTGAAACAGGTAGACTTGTGACTTGCAAAGTGGAACGCAATTTACGTCCTGCTCAATTTGAATATGCATGGAAAACACCCTCCTCTCAAACAAAATCTCGCAAACAACCCCAAGGGAGGGCTCTTCAGTGGTGGCTTAACCAATTAAAAAATGAGGTGACACGCAAATCTTTGTTGTGCCACCCTTTGCGATCATCCATAAAAGGTGTAGAGTAAGTATTATGAAAAATATAGCAATTATTGGCGCTGGAATGGCCGGGGTTGCCGCAGCAAGGACTCTTGAAAAAGCGGGCCATATTGTGCAGATTTTTGAGAAAAGTCGAGGCGCCGGGGGTCGCATGTCCACTCGCGAATCCTCATGCGGGAGTTTCGACCACGGGGCTCAGTATTTCACGATCAGAGACCCCAGATTTGAGAAAGCCATCACGCAGGTTCCGGGAACCTCTGATATTTGTAGACCCTGGAGCACCAACGCAGTTCGTGTACTAGACGAATTGGGCAGAGTCACAGAGGCCGCCAAGCCTCCAAGGGAGAAGCACTTTGTAGCCGTCCCAGGCATGAGCTCACTGCTCACACATTGGATTAAACCTTTGGTAGATTTAGGCCGCGTTCACTACAACTCACAGGTCATGTGCATTGAATCCGTTCACAGTGCCAATAACCCGACCCACTCCCAATCCATGACTTGGACTGTGCACGCTCATCAAGGGGAGGGAGTTGTAGCTTTTCCAAATTTCGATGCTGTACTCTTTGCTGTCCCTAATCCTCAGTGCCGGGCGCTTATCGAACACTCGACACTACAAAAACTGATTCACCCCGATTTACTATCCAGTCTTCAAGCTATCAAACACCAAATTGATGTGGTTGTGACGGACCCTTGTTGGACATTGATGGTTGGGTACCCTCAGGCCAGTCAACCGGGTATCCCGCACCTAGGTCCTCAGTGGAACGCGGCAAAGAGCACTCACCACCGAATCTCTTGGCTTGCGAGAGAGTCCTCTAAACCGGGTAAAAGCCACATTGAGAGATGGACCGTTCAAGCCGGTCCTGAGTGGTCAAAGGAGCATTTAGAAGATGACCCAGCAAGAGTAAAGGCCAAGTTAATGCGCGCTTTCTCCGAGCTCACTGGCATTCGGGTGGAGCCCACACACAGCGCAGTTCATAGGTGGCGTTATGCGAAGACTCAAACCCCACTGGGCCAACCTTACCTTTGGGCACAGGAGGCTCGCATCGGTACGTGCGGAGACTGGCATATTGGGCACAGAGTTGAGGACGCTTTCATTAGCGGATTAAGCCTTGCACTTCGAATAGCAGGGGCCTGAGCGCTGAGGCATTTCAAACTTGAGTTTAAGTTTGTAAACCTTGATAAATCTTGATAAACCTTGATAAACCTTAATGAGTAATCTGTTGGAAACCTTGCATCCCCGCTCCATCAGAAGCTTTGTCAAGCGATCGGGTCGAATAACGACTGGGCAACTCAAAGCGAGAGAGGAAATAGGAGCGCAGTATTTACTGAGCTACTCCACACAAGAGTTAGATAGCGCTCAAATTTTCCCGCCCACCGCGCCACCAGCCCCCTTGGTATTTGAGATTGGTTTCGGGATGGGAGAGGCAACTGCGTCAATTGCTCAAAGATTGCCCCAAACCAACTTCATTTGTTGTGAGGTGCACGACCCAGGCGTAGGCGCTTTACTTAAAAGAATTGGCGAGTCGCAGATCAAAAATATTCGTATCATTCAACACGACGCAGTCGAAGTCTTGGAGCATATGATTAAGGAACAAAGTTTAGACGGCTTACATATATTTTTTCCAGACCCGTGGCACAAGAAAAAACACAATAAAAGACGCTTAATTCAACCCAACTTTATTCAATCCGTTTTACCCAAACTCAAACCAGGTGCGTACATACACTGCGCAACCGATTGGGAGGCTTACGCGGTACAAATATTAGAAGTCTTATCCGCTCAAAAGGCTTTAAATAACGCCTCTTCGGATTCCAGTGGGTACGCACTCAAACCCGACTACCGCCCACTCACGAAATTTGAAAACAGGGGTCTCAAACTGGGCCACGGCGTGTGGGATTTGGTATTTACTAAAGTTTAACGCAGCACCCCGAAACTAAGAGCTTAGTAGCGTTACTAGGTGGCCTTTAACACTCATAAGCGCGCCCTCTAGATGCTCGGGTTGAGTTCCTCCAGCCATGGCCATATCTGCCTTACCCCCACCTTTGCCCCCGACTTGTAGAGCAACAAAGTTAACCAATTCGCCAGCCTTAACTTTAGCAGTAAGGTCGGGGCTGACGCCTGCAACGAGTTGTACTTTCCCGCCTTGGACACTTGCCAAGACAATGACGCATGATTTAAGTTTGCTGCGCAACTGATCCAGCGTATCGCGCAGCATCTTGGCATCTCCCCCAGGCAGCGTGGCACTAATTAATTTGACCTCCCCAATTGAGGCCGCCGTGCTCAACAAATCATTGCCCTGGGAGCTAGCAAGTTTGCTTTTTAAGGAATCAAGCTCCTTTTCTAAACTCTTGGTCTGATCGATGATTTGCGAAATTTTGGCATTTATCTCGCTCACAGGCGCTTTTAAAGTGCTGGAGGCCGTTGCCAAAGTGGTCTCTAACTGTTGAAGGTGTTGGAGGACTTGCTCTCCTGCCACAGCCTCGATGCGCCTAACCCCAGAGGCTACACCGCTTTCTCCAACAATCTTAAAGAGGCCAATGTCCCCAGTGCGCAACACATGCGTACCTGCGCAAAGCTCGCGCGAGGAGCCAATCTCAAGCACTCTAACTGTGTCACCGTATTTCTCTCCAAATAGCATCATCGCGCCGGTCTTTTTAGCAGACTCTATGTCCATACTTTGCGCGCTATTTTCAGAGTTATGCAGGATCTCATCATTCACAATCGTCTCAATTTGTTTGATCTGCGAGAGCGATAAGGGTGCGTTGTGTGCAAAATCAAAACGAGTGCGCTCAGAATTCACCAGACTGCCCTTTTGTTGCACATGGGGGCCAAGCACTTGTCTAAGCGCTTTGTGCATCAGGTGAGTGACCGAATGATGTCGCATAGTGGCTTTGCGCAGGTTTGAGTCAATGTGGGCATCCACTTTGTCGCCTAATGACAAATCCCCTTTGCTTTGTAGCCCGTGATGACCAAAGACATCGGCTTTAATTTTAGAAGTATCCGTGACTGTGAAACAAGACTGGGCCGTAGAGAGCGTTCCCACGTCACCAATTTGTCCACCACTTTCGGCGTAAAAGGGGGTTTTATCAAGAATAACGACGCCTTGTTGACCCTGAGGAAGTTTGGAGACCGATAAGCCGTCCACATAAATAGCGAGGACACGGGATACACACTGATCCAATTCGTACCCCACAAATTCATTAGGCGCACCGTTGTACTCAAGTGCCTTATCCATTCTGAACTTGCCTGCCGCTCTGGCTTGGGATTTTTGACGCTCCATGGCTGCGTTAAAGCCGCTCTCATCAACCGTTAGCCCCCTCTCCCTGCAGACGTCATTGGTCAAATCAAGGGGAAATCCGTAGGTATCGTGAAGTTTAAAGGCCACATCGCCAGCAAGAATTTGATTGTTCCCCCCAAGCGCTTGATCCAAAATCTGCATGCCAATTTCAAGCGTCTCATAGAACCGCTCCTCCTCAGCTTTTAAAACCTGCATGACGCGCTCTTGATTGTTTTTAAGCAGCGGGTACGCCTCCCCCATTAAGCTCACTAGGTCTGGCACTAGCTTATGAAAGAAAGGCGTCTTTTGACCTAATTTGTAACCGTGGCGGATCGCCCTGCGAACGATCCGTCTTTGCACATAACCACGTCCCTCGTTGCTGGGGGTCACGCCGTCACACACCAAAAAGCAAGTCGCTCTGATGTGATCGGCAATGACTTTTAAAGAATTGTTGTTTAAATCCTCACAACCGGTCTCACGGGCACTGGCCTTAATAAGACGATCAAACAAATCAATTTCATAATTGCTATGAACGCCTTGCATGATGGCGGCCAATCGCTCCAAGCCCATACCCGTGTCGACACACGGGGCGGGCAAGTTTTTAAGGCTCCCGTCCGCTTGCATATCAAACTGCATGAAAACGTTGTTCCAAATTTCGATAAATCGGTCCCCGTCTTGCTCAGGACTGCCCGGCGGCCCCCCGGCTACTTCTGGCCCATGATCGTAAAAAATCTCCGAGCAAGGACCGCACGGACCTGTATCGGCCATCATCCAAAAGTTATCCGACGCGTACCTAGCCCCCTTGTTGTCCCCAATTCGAATCACTCGCTCCTTGGGCACTCCAATGTCTTGGGTCCAAATGTTGTAGGCCTCCTCATCTTCAAAGTAAACGGTTACCCAAAGGCGTTCGCCAGGCAACTTATACACCTGTGTCAGTAACTCCCACGCCCACTTTAGACTCTCTTTTTTAAAGTAATCCCCAAAACTCCAATTCCCCAGCATCTCAAAAAACGTATGGTGTCTTGCCGTGTAGCCGACATTTTCTAAATCATTGTGCTTGCCCCCCGCTCTTAGGCAAGCTTGAACCGATGTTGCCCGAACATATGAGCGTTTATCAGTCCCAAGAAAAACATCCTTGAACTGGACCATTCCTGAGTTGGTGAACATCAAAGTAGGATCATTACCTGGCACAAGCGAGCTAGAGGCCACGACTGTGTGCCCTTTGGAGACAAAGAAATCTAAGAATGTTTTACGAATGTCTGCGACACTAAATTGAGGAGTGCTCATGGGTTAGATATCAAATTAAAGGTGACGCTGTAGCCTACAAAAAAACAACCGTAGACAAACAACAAATCAGTAGACCCAACGCGGGATAACTGTATATTATAGTTTTGAAAGGGGCAAGCACATTCCCACAGAAGCAGTGGGGATGCAACTCAAATTGGCTCACCCGTGAGGGCTCATAGAAATAGGCTTTGTTGGAGATGCCTTTGCTCAAAGCCTTTTAAGTGAGGTGTCTAATTGAGACCACTAATCTTGGGATGCTAAGGACATAGCACATAGCACTTATCAATTAGGGCTTAGGACTATGTTCCTAGTTGCTGC
>DAIUEA010000059.1:7778-8994 GCA_036845365.1 Limnohabitans sp.
ACATAGCACATAGCACTTATCAATTAGGGCTTAGGACTATGTTCCTAGTTGCTGCACAGGCCATCCAAAGCCAGAATCAATAGTGAAGCGTCACACCTGTTTTGCTTTGGATGAACTCTTTGGTTACCCCAGGAGCTAGCTCAACGACTTTAAGCCCTGAAGGGGTTACATCCATTACAGCTAAATCTGTAATGATCTTGTCCACAACACCAACCCCTGTGAGCGGGAGAGTGCATTGAGCCAGTATCTTTAAATCTTCAGTGCCGTCTTTTTTCTTAGCCACGTGCTCCATCAACACAATCACTTTGGGTACACCGGCAACTAAATCCATAGCCCCCCCCATACCCTTGACCATCTTGCCTGGAATCATCCAATTGGCCAGGTCACCTTTTTCACTGACCTGCATGGCACCCAGTATGGATAAGTTGATCTTCCCGCCTCTGATCATGGCAAAGCTGTCTTGACTTCCAAATATGGAGGAGCCTTTGATCGTAGTGACGGTTTGTTTACCCGCGTTGATCAAATCCGCATCCACTTTATCCTCTGTTGGAAACGCACCGATACCCAACATTCCGTTCTCTGATTGCAACCACACTTCAATATCTGCAGGTACGTGATTGGCAACTAACGTGGGTATTCCAATGCCAAGGTTGACATAAAAACCGTCCTCTAATTCACGCGCGGCGCGAGCCGCCATTTGATCTTGACTCCAATGCATTTCAGACTCCCGTTTTTTCGGTTATTGTTCTTTTCTCAATTCTTTTCTCAGGGCTTGCGTTCAAAACTATTCGGTGAACGTAAATTCCAGGGAGATGCACCTGATCGGGATGGATGTCTCCCGTCTCCACAATCTCCTCAACCTCAACGACACATATTTTTCCGGCCATCGCAACTGCTGGGTTGAAATTTCTGGCGGTGTATCTGAACTGCAGATTGCCCGACTTGTCGGCCCTGTGAGCTTTCACGAGGGAGAGTTCGGGCACGAGTGAGCGCTCCATCACATAAGTCTCACCATCAAAAACACGCAGCTCTTTACCCTCGGCAACCATCGTTCCCACGCCCGTTTTGGTAAAGAAGGCCGGTATTCCTGCCCCCCCCGCTCTGAGTTTTTCAGCCAATGTACCTTGCGGCGTAAATTCAAGCTCCAACTCGCCCGCCAAATATTGACGTTCAAACTCTTTGTTTTCGCCCACGTAGCTGGCAATCATTTTCTTGA
>DAIUEA010000060.1:0-8971 GCA_036845365.1 Limnohabitans sp.
GACGCGAAACAATCATGACTTGCGTCCGCTTGTTATTACGAGTTCTGTAACCCTTGGTCAAATTACCCCAAGGATCGACTGGAGCGCGTCCCTCACCTGTCTTACCTTCACCACCACCGTGGGGGTGATCAACAGGGTTCATGGCAACGCCGCGTACAGTGGGTCTAATACCCATCCAACGCTTAACGCCTGCTTTGCCCAGTTGGCGAAGACTGTGTTCCTCATTCGCTACTTCACCAATAGTGGCTCTGCATTCGATGTGGATTTTTCTGACCTCGCCAGAGCGCATACGCACCTGAGCATAAGTTCCCTCGCGGGCAAGTAAAGTGGCTGATGTACCTGCTGACCTTGCAATTTGAGCGCCTTTTCCAGGCTTGATTTCAATACAGTGTATAGTTGAACCAACAGGGATATTTCGAATTGGCAGAGTATTTCCTGCGCGAATAGGAGCCTCTGAGCCACTAAGTATAGTTGCTCCCACTTCGAGTCCACGTGGAGCAATAATGTAGCGACGCTCACCATCTGCATAGCATACCAATGCGATGTGCGCCGTCCGATTAGGATCGTACTCGACACGCTCAACTTTTGCCGGTATACCGTCTTTAGCTCGTACAAAATCGACAACACGGTAGTGATGTTTGTGACCGCCACCCTTGTGACGCGTCGTAATATGTCCGTTGTTATTGCGACCAGCTTTTTGAAACTGTGGCTCAAGCAAAGGAGCAAAGCCAGGTCCTTTGTATAAATGGTTCCTGGTTACTTTCACCACAGCACGCTGGCCTGGTGATGTTGGTTTCATCTTAATGACAGCCATGATTAAGCAGACTCCCCAGAAAGGTTGAGCTCTTGGCCAGGCTTGAGGGTGACATATGCCTTGCGGATGTTGTCACGACGACCCATTGAACGACCAAAACGCTTTGATTTGCCTTTGATAGACACAACTGAAACCCCTTTGACCTCAACTTTGAACATCAGCTCAACAGCGGCCTTAATTTCGGGTTTAGTCGCATCTTGCAATACTTTGAATGTCACTGTATTGTTCTTTTCGGCAACCATAGTTGCCTTCTCAGAAATAATTGGAGCTACCAGAACTTGCATTAAACGACCTTCGTCGTAAACAGTCCCGGATGAATTGTGGTCACGACTCATGCGAACATCTCCTTGAGTTTGTCCATCGCACCTTTGGTCACCAAAATCTTCTTGTAGTGAACCAATGACAATGGGTCGGCATACCGAGCCTCGACAACCAAAACGTTAGCAAGGTTTCTGGACGCAAGGTACAAATTGTCGTCAACCTCGTCAGAAATAACCATTACCGAATCAACAAGATTCATGGCCTTGAATTTGGCAGCCAGCAATTTAGTTTTGGGAGAATCAACCTTCAACGCATCAACTACTGCAAGCCTACCCTCTCTAGCTAACTGGGAGAAAATTGAAGCCATACCAGCACGGTACATCTTCTTGTTGATTTTTTGGGTAAAGTTTTCCTCTGGCATATTAGGAAATATGCGACCACCGCCTCTCCATAAAGGAGAAGATGTCATACCAGCACGCGCACGTCCGGTTCCCTTTTGGGCAAATGGCTTTTTTGTAGAATGCTTAACTTGTTGGCGATCTTTTTGAGCCCTAGTACCTTGACGCGCATTTGCTTGGAAAGCTACGACTATTTGATGAATCAAATCTTCGTTGTAATCGCGTCCAAATACTGTTTCCGGAGCGTCGTATTTAGATGAAGCCTGGCCCTGTTCATTTAGGAGTTCTAATTGCATTAGTTTGCTCCCTTGACATTGGATTTAGAGGCAGCCTTGATAGCATGACGGATAGTCACATACCCACCAGAAGCACCTGGTACGGCGCCTCTAATCATCAACAACTGACGAGCTTCATCGATACGAATCACGTCTAAATTTTGAGTGGTTACAGTTACATCACCTAAGTGCCCAGACATTTTTTTACCTGGGAAAACACGTCCAGGATCCTGAGCCATAGAAATAGAGCCCGGAACATTATGCGATCTACTGTTACCGTGAGATGCGCGTTGCGACTTAAAGTTATGACGTTTAATGGTTCCAGTAAAGCCCTTACCAATCGAAGTGCCTTGGACATCAACTTTTTGGCCTACTTCAAAGACCGAAGTCACAGGCACTGCTGCGCCGGCCTGATACTTGTCAGCAGTATCAGTCGTAACTCTAAATTCTTGTGTGATTTGACCTGCTTCTGAACCTGCTTTTGCAAGGTGGCCAGCTTGAGGCTTAGTGACGCGAGATGCGCGGCGCTGTCCAAACGTAACCTGTAAGGCCACGTAACCATCGTTCTCTTGGGTTTTAATCTGGGTAACGCGGTTATTAGATACATCTACAACAGTAACAGGAACAGTGTCCCCCTCATCTGTAAATAGGCGCATCATGCCAACCTTGCGGCCCAGCAACCCCAAACGGTTGCTTTGACTCATTTTTTTCTCCAGTTCCTTGCACCACGCTCACTACAATTGGCAAACGTGTTTTTTATGTGAAAGGCGGTTAATCGATCTCTACAATTTTTTGCAGAGCCTTAAATTATAACACTAAAAAATAAGGAGTGCAAAGATGCACCCCTTAAATTAAAACCAGTTGTCTTATTGCAACTTAATTTCTACATCCACACCGGCTGGCAGGTCAAGCTTCATGAGAGCGTCGACAGTCTTGTCTGTTGGGTCAACGATATCCATTAATCTTTGGTGTGTTCTTATCTCAAACTGATCGCGGCTTGATTTATTAACGTGAGGTGAGCGCAAAACATCAAAGCGCTTCATCCGTGTTGGAAGCGGAACGGGCCCTTTAACGATAGCACCTGTTCTTTTTGCAGTATCTACGATCTCAGCAGCCGATTGATCGATCAATTTATAGTCGAAGGCTTTTAAGCGAATACGAATTTTTTGTTTTGTAGACATGTTTTTAATCCTTATGCCAATATTTTCGCAACGACACCGGCACCCACCGTTTTACCACCCTCGCGGATCGCAAATCTGAGTCCCTCTTCCATCGCAATCGGGTTGATCAACTTGACCGTTATCGTCACGTTATCCCCTGGCATCACCATCTCTTTTCCTTCTGGCAACTCAATCGCACCCGTCACATCCGTTGTCCGGAAATAAAACTGGGGCCTGTAGTTGTTAAAGAACGGCGTGTGACGTCCTCCTTCATCCTTAGACAACACATACACCTCAGCCGTGAAGTGAGTGTGCGGCTTGATTGAACCTGGCTTGCACAGCACTTGTCCGCGCTCTACGTCTTCGCGCTTTGTGCCGCGCAATAAAATTCCAACGTTGTCCCCAGCTTGACCTTGGTCCAACAACTTCCTGAACATCTCAACGCCCGTGCAGGTCGTCTTTTGCGTGTCCTTGATACCCACAATCTCAATCTCTTCACCAACCTTCACAATTCCGCGCTCAATACGACCCGTCACAACCGTGCCGCGTCCAGAAATAGAGAACACATCTTCTACAGGCATCAAAAACGCACCATCAATCGCTCGCTCAGGCGTTGGAATGTAACTGTCTAAAGCGTCCGCTAGTTTTAAAATAGCCAACTCCCCAAGCTCTCCCTTGTCGCCCTCCATCGCAAGCTTTGCTGAACCCTTCACAATCGGTGTGTCATCGCCTGGGAAGTCGTACTTGGACAACAACTCACGCACCTCCATCTCCACCAACTCCAGCAACTCAGCATCGTCCACCATGTCGCATTTGTTCAAAAACACGATAATGTAAGGCACGCCCACTTGGCGCGCTAACAAAATATGCTCACGCGTTTGGGGCATCGGGCCGTCAGCGGCTGAACACACCAAAATCGCCCCGTCCATCTGCGCTGCACCCGTAATCATGTTCTTCACATAATCAGCGTGCCCAGGACAGTCCACGTGCGCGTAGTGACGTGCAGATGTCTCGTACTCAACGTGCGCTGTATTAATCGTAATTCCACGCGCCTTTTCCTCGGGCGCTGCATCAATTTGGTCATAAGCCTTCGCCTCGCCACCAAACTTAGCAGATAAAACCGTTGTGATCGCCGCTGTCAGCGTCGTCTTACCATGGTCGACGTGACCAATCGTGCCCACGTTAACGTGTGGCTTGGTACGCTCAAACTTGCCTTTTGCCATTTTCTTCTCCAAAGAACAAAGCCCGTGATGCGGTTTAGCGTTTGCACAAAGTTGCTAGATCTTTTTGCACGGGTAACAAAAAGGCACCTTGTCGCAGACGTTCGCCCCAAGGCATTGGGGCGAGTTGAAAAATTAACTAATCTTTGATGCCTAGATTATTTAGCACGTTTATTTAGCACGTGAAGCAACAATTGCCTCTGCTACGTTACGTGGGGCTTCTGTATAGTGCTTAAACTCCATCGTGTACGTGGCGCGCCCTTGAGACATGGAACGAAGAGTTGTTGAGTAACCAAACATCTCGGATAAAGGCACCTCTGCTTTAATGGCCTTACCGCCACCCACCATATCCTCCATACCCTGCACCATTCCACGCCTTGAGGACAAATCACCCATCACGTTACCTGCGTAGTCCTCGGGTGTTTCTACCTCGACAGACATCATTGGCTCTAGGATGACGGGAGAGGCTTTCTTACATCCTTCTTTGAAACCAAAGATACCAGCCATCTTAAACGCCATCTCAGATGAGTCAACATCATGGTAAGAACCGAAATGCAAAGTCACTTTGACATCAACCACTGGATAACCAGCCAAAACGCCTGAGGTTAACGCCTCTATGACTCCCTTTTCAACCGCAGGTATGTATTCCCTAGGAACGACACCGCCCTTGATTGCATCTACAAACTCAAAACCTTTACCCGCTTCGTTGGGCTCGATCTTGAATACAACGTGGCCATATTGCCCTTTACCACCCGACTGACGAACAAATTTACCCTCAGCATCTTCGATTGTTTTGCGTATCGTCTCGCGATAAGCCACCTGTGGCTTGCCCACGTTGGCTTCTACGCCAAATTCGCGCTTCATGCGGTCAACGATAATCTCAAGGTGCAACTCACCCATACCTGCAATGATGGTTTGCCCAGATTCTTCATCAGTTTTAACACGGAAGGAAGGATCCTCAGCGGCCAAACGTTGAAGGGCTATTCCCATTTTCTCTTGGTCTACTTTTGTTTTTGGCTCGACAGCCTGAGCGATCACTGGCTCTGGGAACACCATCCTCTCAAGCGTAATAATTGCGTCAGGTGTACACAGTGTTTCTCCAGTAGTTACATCCTTCAACCCCACGCAAGCGGCAATGTCTCCGGCGCAAATAGCATCAATTTCTTGACGATTATTTGCATGCATTTGAACGATACGACCGATCCGTTCTTTTTTGCCCTTAATTGGGTTGTAGACCGTGTCACCTTTGGAGAGAATGCCTGAATACACTCGAACAAACGTTAGCTGACCCACAAAAGGATCTGTCATGAGTTTGAAAGCTAGAGCGGAAAACTTCTCACCGTCATCTGCTTTTCTGTGAACTTCTTTTTCCTCATCATCCAAACCGCCAACGGGTGGGATATCAACAGGGGAGGGCATCAATTCAATCACGGCGTCTAGCATTCGCTGCACACCCTTGTTCTTAAAGGCGGTGCCACAAAGCATAGGCTGGATCTCGCCAGCAATGGTACGAGTTCTCAGTCCCTGACGAATTTCGTCCTCAGACAAGTCGCCGCCCTCTAAATATTTATTCATCAACTCTTCTGAGGCTTCAGCGGCAGCTTCGACCATTTTTTCGCGCCACTCTTTAGCGCTAGTTGCTAAGTCAGCAGGAATGTCTTGGTACTCAAATTTCATTCCCTGAGAGGCTTCATCCCAAATGATCGCTTTCATTTTTAAAAGATCTACCACCCCCGTAAAGTTCTCCTCAGCTCCAATTGGAATGACAATAGGAATTGGGTTGGCTTTCAAGCGTAGACGCATTTGATCGTACACTTTGAAGAAGTTAGCGCCAGTGCGATCCATCTTGTTGACGAAGGCCAAACGAGGAACACGGTACTTGTTCGCTTGGCGCCAAACCGTTTCGGACTGAGGCTGTACCCCGCCCACGGCACAATAAACCATGCAAGCACCATCTAAAACACGCATGGAACGCTCAACTTCAATCGTAAAGTCAACGTGCCCAGGCGTGTCAATAATATTAATACGGTGCTCAGGAAAAGATAAATCCATTCCCTTCCAAAAACAGGTGGTCGCTGCAGAAGTAATGGTGATTCCGCGCTCTTGCTCTTGCTCCATCCAGTCCATTGTGGCCGCGCCATCGTGAACTTCACCAATCTTATGATTTACGCCGGTGTAAAACAAAATGCGTTCAGTCGTAGTGGTCTTTCCAGCATCAATGTGAGCTGAAATTCCAATATTACGATAACGCTCGATAGGAGTATTGCGAGCCATGAAGTTACCTTTTTTAAATCATTGTTCCGCCATGGCCTGATGAGGTCGAAAATCGAACCAGCAGGTCTAAGCGAAGGTTAGAGGGGGGGAATTAGAAACGGAAATGCGAGAATGCTTTGTTGGCCTCTGCCATGCGGTGAACCTCGTCACGCTTTTTCATAGCACCACCGCGGCCTTCAGAGGCTTCTAGCAACTCATTAGCTAAACGCAGCGCCATAGATTTTTCGCCACGCTTGCGAGCCGCCTCTTTAATCCATCTCATGGACAAAGCCAAACGACGAACTGGGCGAACTTCGACCGGCACCTGATAATTGGCACCACCAACTCGACGAGATTTAACCTCGACCATTGGCTTCACATTGTTGATGGCCAAACCAAAAAGCTCCAAAGGATCTTTATTGGCTTTTTTCTCAATTTGCTGCAAAGCGCCGTAAATAATACGCTCAGCAACAGCTTTTTTACCGCTCTCCATGATGACGTTCATGAATTTTGAAAGCTCTACGTTTCCAAACTTTGGATCAGGCAGAATTTCACGTTTAGGGACTTCGCGACGACGTGGCATAAAAATAACCTCTTATAAAAATTTCAGTTAGCGACTAGTCTGCCGCTTCGGCAGCCTAAAAAAAGCTACCACTTACTATCCCCTCTAGTCTTGCCGTCTTTACAGAGACAACCACCTTGAAGGGAACTCGCATTCAGAAATCACTGGCACCCTCGGGAGGAAACACAGCAATGTCTAAAATTCTTTACGCCTTTTTAGGACGCTTGGCTCCGTATTTGGAGCGTGACTGCTTACGGTCTTTTACACCCTGTAAATCAAGCGATCCGCGCACAATGTGGTATCTCACACCCGGCAAATCTTTCACGCGACCACCGCGCACCAAAACCACAGAGTGCTCCTGCAGATTGTGACCCTCACCACCAATGTATGAAATAACTTCAAATCCATTGGTTAAACGAACTTTGGCAACTTTTCTAAGAGCAGAGTTTGGCTTCTTAGGTGTTGTTGTATACACGCGTGTACAAACGCCGCGCCTTTGCGGCGAATTTTGCATAGCTGGACTTTTGGACTTGATCTTCTCGACCGTTCGTCCTTGTCTCACCAGTTGACTAATGGTTGGCATTTAACGTCCCTCAACGTTGTTTACGTAAATCTTATTCTCTCGGGGAAATTCCGAAAAGCCTTCTAGTATAACAGTTTTAGATATGATTTAAGCCCTATTCGGCAGATAAATCAGAGGTTTAGCGCCCCAAGGACCCAAAAAGGATTAGAAGAAGCACAAATACTGGTTATTTGTACACGCAAAAAGAGGGTCCATATAACTTCTCAACCTTAAAAATTGAGTATCTCACCTGATCCACAAGCGAATGGAGTCCCAAGTTCTACCCATAAAACCAGCTTGCTCGACCGTTTGTAGACTCAAGAGTGGTAACTCAGTCAATATTACCCCGTCTAATTTAACCAACAACTTAGCTACCGGTTGACCCAGAGTAATTGGGGCCATTAATGGATCAACACGTGAGACCTCTGTTGTCATCTTGCTACCTTGGCCACTTGGTACAGCAACAACAATAGTTTCATTGCGTCCCAATTTGACGGTTGCATCTTTACCTTGCCAAACTTGAGGGGCTTGAACAACCTGTCCCGCCTCATAAAGCTTTACGCCATCAAACGCGGTGTAACCCCAATTTATGAGTTTTTGTGCCTCATTTGCTCTTGACACATCGCTGGAGGCTCCCAAAATAATGGCAAGCAATCTTCTGCCTGGCAAGTTGGGAAAATCTCTCTTAGCGGTAGCGATCATGCAAAAACCAGCCGCCTCTGTGTGCCCTGTCTTTAATCCGTCAACTGAAGGGTCTCTAAATAGCAATAGGTTACGGTTATTTTCGTTTGAAACCGGAGTGCCCGGATATCTGTACTTTTTGATAGCGTAATAGCCTACATACTGGGGGAAATCTTGCATCAAATGGGTCGCTAATACAGATAGATCTTTGGCCGTTGTGATATGACCTTGCTCTGGCAAACCTTCGGGGTTTTTAAAGACAGTGTTTTTCATTCCCAGTAATTTGGCTTGCTGGTTCATCATTTGAACAAAATGCTCCTCAGTGCCTCCTACTCCTTCGGCTAGAGCAATAGTGGCGTCGTTGCCTGATTGGACAATCATGCCTTTGATTAGATCTTCTACTGGAACTTGCATTTTGGGATCTATAAACATTCTTGATCCCTCAACCTTCCAGGCACGAACACTCACCGGAAAGGTTTGATTGAGCGTGATCTTTTTAAGTCTAAGCGCATCGAAAACCAAATAAGCAGACATCAACTTTGTTAAAGACGCAGGCTCAACCGGTTCGTCTGCGCCTTTCTCTGTCAATATTTGGTGGGCGTTTACGTCTAACAATAAGTACGCTTTTGCCGCTATTTCTGGAGCCTGAGGAAGTTGGGCACAAGCAAAGTTTAGAAAAAAAACAGATGCAAAAAAGAAAAAAACCGAATATTTTGCATGTCTCATAAAACCCAAAAGCCGTAAATGTTTCATCAAAAAAATCTCTTATTTATTTAAGTTTGAGC
>DAIUEA010000061.1:0-8855 GCA_036845365.1 Limnohabitans sp.
GAGTTAATGAAAAGGCATTTATCGCCGGCGGTAACATTAAGGACCTTAACGCACGTCGTGGTTTGCAGCACTACAACGAATTTACCGAAATATTATCGCGTGTCTTTAGAAGGTTCGAGGTCTGCAGCAAACCCACAATTGCAGCCGTAAACGGTTGGGCTTTAGGTGGGGGGATGGAGTTTATGTTGACCATAGATATTCGATTAATGGCTCTCGAGGCCAAGATCGGTTTGCCAGAAATTAAACTGGGTATTTTCCCGGGCGGGGGAGGCTCGCAGCGCTTGATGCGTCAACTGCCGCTTTGCCAAGCGAAGATGCTGATGTTCACCGGAGATTTCTTAAGCGCACAGGAGGCTGTCGCGATGGGCCTGGTTAATCAAGCCGTGCCGGGCGCGCAGTTGCTTGAGGAGACGCTAAAACTGGCAGCGAGAATAGCTGAGAAGTCTCCCTTAACCCTTAAATTTCTTAAAAGCTCCATGCTTCACGGGGCGGATATGCCGTTGCCTGCAGCTTTGGCGTACGAGGCCGCCGCCATTAGTTTGGTGTTCGATAGTGAGGACGCTCACGAGGGGTGCAGCGCATTTATTGAGAAGAGGAAGCCCGTATTTAATGGTCGTTAAGCTGGGTCAATTATTTTTGTATAAATTAATTTTTAAGATAATTTTTTTAATGAAACCCGAACAAGCTTATTAGGGTAATCACTGCTTAAACATACCAAAAAATTGAGCATAGTGTGATCTGGCACCCCACCTAAATGATCATTAAATAGCGGTGATTAAAATGGGTGACTAGTCTGTGATCAGACTTAACCGAAATAACGAATAAATAATAAATCTTTTTAAAACAGACTCCCATGAACCACGATACACCCACTCTTCATACACATAAACTCATCGCAGATAAAGATCTGAGCTCGCCTAGGAGGACATTTTTTAAAACGGCGTTAGGCGCTGCAAGTGCAGCAAGTGCTGTGGGTCTTACAAGCGGTTCGAGTTCCGCTGCTACAGCCCTCCCTCTTAATAGCGAATCTGCATTGAGCGTCACCCAAAATGATCAAATTAGTGCTTCCGAACACTGGGCGATCAAGAGGGTGGAGAATCAGGATATAAAGCTCTATGTTTTGAATAAAAAACTTAAGGCTAGTAAGGGGAAGTCCAAGGGAACCCTTCTTTTCGCTCACGGCTCCTCCATGGCTGGTACCCCTGTCTTCGATTTACAAGTTCCCGGTAAACCTGAGTACTCCACGATGGACTACTTTGCAAGACTTGGCTACGACACGTGGTGCCTTGATCATGAGGGCTATGGTCGTTCCTCAAAACTAAGAGACATCACTTATGACATCTCCACGGGTGCAGACGATTTAGAGGCGGTTAGTCGCTACATCACTCAAAAGACGGGTGATGCAAAACTGATGTTGTACGGTGTATCCTCAGGTGCCTTAAGGTGCGCGCTTTTTACTGAGCGTTACCCCGAGCGAGTATCAAGACTTGCGCTGGACGCATTTGTCTGGACTGGGGAGGGTAGTCCAACACTGGCGAATCGGCGCAAACGCATAGATGAGTGGAAGTCCTCAAATAGAAGACCACTTGACCATGCGATGGTCCAAAGCATATTTACGCGGGACCATCCGGGGACCGCTGATCAAGACGTGATAGATGAGTTTGCCAAAGCCATTTTGAAACTAGACTCTTCCCTGCCTACCGGTACTTATATCGACATGTCAATCAATTTACCGGTTTGTACGCCTGAAAAAATAACGGTACCCACGATGATTATGAGGGGAGAGTTTGACGGCATTGCTGCGTTCGAGGACGTCTTAAAGTACTTCTCTAAATTACCTAATTCCGACAAAAGATTTGTGGTCATGCCCGGTATCGCGCACGCAAGCTTACAAGAGAAAAATGTAAAAATAGTGCTTCACGCAATGCAGGAGTTCTTTGGCGAGCCGGCACCCATTTATAAAGGCTAAGTGTTTCGCTTTTGCGGCTCCGTTGAAGGAGCTAGCCATTTGAAAGACGAACTCGATTTGCATCAGTTTGAGCACCTGAAGTAAGATTGAAAATAACTAAAACAACAACCAATAGAAGAGTTTTTTAAACCCCCCCTCTTTTGGGATACGGCTAAGCAATTAGATCTTTTTAAAATCCTTAACTCATTAACTAATCTAACCATATTTTCCGGTACGTACCGTGCGGGTCGTGGTCCTGGGCCTGCTTGGCTACATTAAATTGTCTTCCCCCTCTGGGGTCGGTTCCTTTGCCTGCAATATAAAGCCAGTTCCCTTGGTTACTGTACACATCGTAGTCAATGAGCTGGGACTCGAACCAAGCAGCTCCCGCTCGCCAGTCGCAGTTTAAGTTGTAAATCCAGTAACTTGCAACAACTTGACGCATACGGTTTGAGAGATAGCCAGTTAAAAGCAATTCGCGCATACCCGCATCTACCAGCGTCTCACCTGTAGTACCAGTAGACCAATGTCTAAATTTTCTGACATTGAACTCATTGCAAGGTTGTGTCCCCAGTCCCCGTGAGTGGTAAAGCTTATTGCCGTATTTAAAGTGAAGAAAGCGGAAATAGTCTCGCAACAGCAGTTCGAACCAAAGCCAATAAGTTCCGTCATTTGCTCCGTACTCGAGCTCATAGTCGGAGAGTCTTTTTGCAATTGTTCTGGCTGAGCAGCAGCCTGTTGCAAGCCACGGGGAGAACTTACTTGAGTAATCCATTCCAATGAGTTCGTTGCGAGTTTTTTTATAGGTATCAGGCAGGCGCCGTTTAAAGTACTGATTAAGATGAGCAAGCGCTTTGCGCTCTCCACCTTCAAATGAATTTTGATTGGTGCGGTCGGCTGAGGTTGAGGAGATGTTGAGCGTTGATGTTAGATGGGCTGTTGATTTTGCTTTCTTGGACTGCGTTTCCCAATCCAAGCTCACAAACTCGTTGACGTATGCGCAATTATTTGGCAAGGGGGGAAAAACGATTGGTGCATCCAATGGGGGGCAGAACCTTAGTTTATGCCGTTCTATTTGTTGGCGAAATTGTGTAAATACATCAGGCACGACTTCTAACGAAAAAGGCAGAGAGTTTAGATCCAACATGCTCGATTGCCACTTGGCCCGGATCTCAAAACCTGCTTTGATTAAAGTGGCGATTTGATCCAACTCTTCAGGAGCCTCAATGTGTTCGCAGTAAATGATACGGATATTAAACTGCGCGCGAAGTTTAATAAATACCTCGACACAGTCCCCGTTCAGCTCAACCAAGTTAGAGCCCATGTTCATTAACTCAGCCCTCAAATCTTGTAATGACTCCTGGGTAAAAGCTCTGCGCTGTTTGCCTACTCGAGGAAAGCCCCAACGAGTTTCCCTCTCCATGTACGCTTGATGAATATAAATAGGCAACAAAGAATCCGAATTGCTGCAAGCCTCCTTGAGCGCAGGGTTATCTGTGATGCGCAGATCATTTCTAAACCAGTAAATGGAGGACGCCATATAGATAAAGTAAAAGAGTCAGATAAACGCAGCTGTTTAAAAATTGCTGCAATAGAGAGTATTTAGAGCCATGAATCATGTAAATGATTCTGAAACATCTTAACGCATTAGCTAACAATTCATTGATAGGGAAGGTGCAGTATCTTGGCAATCGCCCTCAAATCTACCGAATACCCCATTCTTTGGTAGCCCACCCGGTTGGGGTGTAGTTTATCTCCAGGCCCCCCCGTTGTGCTATCGGGTACCAATTCTGCCTTCATCTCGCCGCTCTGAGGGTCCAAGGTTATACGGTCAAAATCTACAACACTTTCAAATATAGGAGAGCTGAGAATGAAATCGTTCAAACTACGGCGTTTGATGTCTTGTTCCTGAGAACCATGGGCGGCACTGCTGCTGTTTAAAGCAGATCCTACTGTTGCACCCATTACTTTAATCCCCGCAGCGTTTAAGCGCTTTACTCCCTCCTCTAGCTTAGAGATAACTTGTGTGACGCTGGCGTTACCGTTTTTACTAAAATCATTTATACCCTCAAGCCAAACGACTAAATTAACCGAGGATAATGAGAGCACATCTCTTTCAAGTCTCATAAATGAAGAGGGGCCACCCGTAAAAGGTTTCAGGGGAGAATAATCCTGAGGTCCTGCAATTTGGTTGCCCCCAATGCCTGCGTTAAGGACAACCACTGAGCGACCAAATTGTCGGTGAATTCGTCTAGACAGCACATCTGGCCAGCGATCATCCGTGTTCATTGTGGATGCGGTACCGTCCGTTATGGAGTCTCCAAAGTTAAGAATCACTTTAGTGCTAGCGGGAAGCATCATATCAACAGCGTCCAAGAAAAACCAAGATGCAGTAGAGAATGGGAACGCTTGCTCGGACTCCTCACCACTCACAGCCCCAGAGTCGGGGAGGCTTACATAAGAGGAGGTAAGTGCTTTGGCGTGCCAGGTCATTGGTCCGCTGGAGCCGACGACGTGAAAGCTCACCGCCATTTTGCGACCCTCTAAAAAAGAGTTATCGACTTCTTTCAAGTTTCTGTTTTTAGCATAGGGGAGCTCTATAGGGTCACTCCATATCCATTGACCAGGCTGGAGAACAATACTTTTTTCTAGGTTAAAAGTGACAGTTTGATTAGAGCCTTGAAAAAGCTCTGCGCTACTGAGTTGCAAGCCCACGTAAACGTGATCGAAAGTGACTGGCTGAGTGCCCAAAGAGTTGGTTAAACGTATGCGCGTGCGAGTTCCCCATACGTCTGGTTTGACGATCATTCGAAAGGACTGATTGCGCGCGCCCTCAAGGGGATTAGGGAAAGTAAAGCTTTGATTGGGCTGGGCGGAGGGGTTGCCACTTGGGTAGGGTCCTTGAGCGGAGGCAGTCCAAGTGGTTACCCACTTGTTGTTTTCAGCTGAAAAAGTATTCGCAGTTAGGGACATATTGAGTGCAAAGAAAGCAAATAAAAAGTTTACCAAAAAGCGTTTAGTAACCCCCCTAGAACTCAAGCTTGTACCCATGCAGGGATTGCGACCTAAGGACACATTCACCAAGCGTAGAGTTGGGAAAGGGGCTGTTTGCATTTTTGTGTGTCGTAATTTTCAGGTGCTGAATGATCTAAATTCTTTAAAGCAGAGCTTGATCAGATCGGTCTAATCATTACGCTCTTAAACTTAACCACCCCGCCGGCGTATTGCAAAGCTATGGGTCCAGCTTTTAATAAATTTTCATTGTTCACGTCCACAGTTTTTACCCCGTTGAAGTAAACCACATAATGGTTGCCTTTAGCGGTTATGTCGTACGTGTTCCAGTGTCCTCCGGCCTTAGGCATGGGTACTACTTTTGCCACATTGACTATGGAGCCTGTACCGTAGGTCGGGTCGGGCCGTTTGTCAAAGATGTTCACCTCATAAGCGTTTACCGCATCAATCTTGGCGGGATTGCTGACTCTCATAAAGATACCGCTATTGGCGTCTTCGTCTACCCAAAATTCAGCCTGAATTTGAAAATCTTGATAAGATTTGGTGGATACCAGAAAGCCGCTTCCAAGCTCTGCTTGGACGAGTCCAGATTCAGTGAGTCTCCAGTTGGCGTTGCCAATGGCGGTCCAACTGTTTAAACTCTTCCCATCAAAAAGTGATTCCCAAGGGGCTTGAGAGCCGCCTGAACTTGAATTGCTTGCTGTGGTTGATAATTCAGCACATCCACAAAAGAGTAGTGCTGTAAGAGTAGTGCTTAATTTTAAAAAAACAGAAAGTTTCATATGTGCCCTCTTAATGTGTTTGTTTTAGTTGAAACATCACAAGCTTAAGCAAAGAACCTAAGGTTTTCAATAAGGGGAAACAATAACGTTAATCAATAACGCATTTCAATGGGACACTTTTTGATACGAAGTTTGCACAGTCTTCAAATGCCTAAGTAGGCTTCCTTTATTCGTGGATCGTTAAGTAAGGTGGATGATTGACCTTTTAAAACGATTTTGCCTGTTTGAAGCACAAATGCGTAGTTGGCAACAGACAGCGCTAGTTTGGTATTTTGCTCAACCAGCAATATCGTTACACCAGAGGCATGGATATTTAGTAAGGTATCGTGTAACTCTTGAACAATCTTTGGGGCCAATCCGTGGCTAGGCTCATCAAGCAATAAGAGTTTCGGCGAGCTCATTAAAGCCCTGCCAATTGCAACCATTTGCTGCTCTCCGCCAGATAAGGTTCCAGCTAACTGAGATGCACGTTCTTTGAGCTTAGGGAATAAATCAAAAATATTTTCAAGATTAAGTGACACTTCTGCGGGGTTGCCTTTTTTTACAAATCCACCTAAAAGAAGGTTTTCACGAACATCCATCATAGGGAATATATGCCTTCCCTCTGGAACGTGCGCGATTCCGTGAAACGGTATTTCATGGGCTCGTAGTTGTGTAAGGCTTTGACCTTCAAACTTAATGGTGCCACTTAGATGAGGCATCAGTCCAGAGATAGATTTAAGCAAACTACTTTTACCAGCCGTGTTGGCACCGATAACGGCCGTAAAAGAGCCTTTCTCAATCTGAATGTTGATCCCACTTAGGACGGGTATCCCGTCGTAAGAGGCTACAAGATTTTCTATTTCTAGGATGTTCATGCAAGGGAATTTTTATTATCTTATTAGTTTAGGAATCATGACCCAAATAAGCTGCAATCACCTCTGGATGCTGGCTGATAAAGGCGGGGGCTCCTTCCGCAATTTTTTTGCCAAAATTAATAACCACAATCCTTTCGCACAAATTCATGATGGCCCTCATATGATGCTCAATCACGATAAAGGTAAGACCTTCAGTACTTCTGAGTTTTTGTATCAAACCCAAGATGTGATCCATCTCAGAGTCGTTGAGTGCTGCCATGACTTCGTCTAACAGTATTAATTTAGGACAGGTACAAAGAGTTCTGGCGAGCTCGACAAGTGCTTTTTCGGGGAAAGTAAGGTCAGCGGCATTCTTTAAAGCGATGTGAGATAGTCCTACCTTTTCTAGATTCTCATAAGCAAAATCCCTGGCTTGATGGAGCGGCATCTTTTGCAAGGCGCCAGTTAAAACGTTCTCAATCACGCTCATGTCTGAGAAGAGGGCCACGTTTTGAAAGGTTTTAACTAAACCCATTTTGCAGCGTTCATGGGTAGCGAAATTTCGAAGATTTTTGCCCTCAAAATAAACCTCCCCGCTGCTGGGTTTAATGAGGCCGACAAGGAGATTGAATAGAGTCGTTTTACCGGCGCCGTTAGGGCCAATTAATCCAACAATCTCACCAGGTTGGATGGAGATGTCTAACTCGCTTACTACTGTAAGCCCACCGAACCGGCGAGTCAAAGATTTTGTAGATAGGATTTCTTGCGTATTGGCCATTTCAATTACCCAATCGTTTTGTCAAACGGTTAAATAAAGCTTGTAGGCCCCGCGGCTCAATCAAAATAATTGCGATCAAAATCAAGCCATATGCAAGTTGGGATACACCGGCCCCTTTTGCAGATAAAGTGCTGTTAAAAAGCTCCTCTATGGGTAGTAGAAAGCATGCGCCAATCAAAGGGCCCCATACCGTTCCAACACCCCCAATGATGCATATCAAAGCCACTCTAATGGAGATGCTGACGAGAGAGAAAATGGAGTCTGGATCAAAGAAAAAATTAAACTGAACAAACAACACGCCGCACCCCCCCATTAGGGCAGCAGAGATAACGGAGGCAATGATCTTGGTTTTTGTCACGTTTATTCCAATGGACTGCGCTGAGGCAGGGTTGGCTTTTAAGGCTCTAAGTTCATAGCCTATTTTTCTCTCAGAAATTTGTTTGTATATAAAAGTGCAAACCAAAAACATCCCCAGCATAATAAAGTAGAACGGGACGCCTGACTGAAATTGCATGAGAGCAAGCCCACCTTGAGGTGCAAAGGGCACTGATAAACCAACGGGCCCCCCAGTCAGTGAACTCCAGGTGTTGGCGATTGAGCGCAGCACCTCAGCAAACGCAAGTGTTGCCAATGCGAAGTAATGACCTCGAAGTCTCATAGTGGGTATGCTTAGTAAAGCACCCGTGAATCCTGCAACCAGCATTCCTGCCACAAATCCCAGCCAAGGGGACAGCGAAGCGTGAATTAAAAGTAGGGTTGATGTGTAGGCGCCCAGTCCAAAAAAAGCCGCATGTCCAAGCGAGATTTGATTGGCTAATCCCCCGACTATGTTCCAAGACTGAGCCATGCTGGCAAACAAAAATAGAAGAGTCAGCACACGAATGGTGTAGCCTTGATTTGAGATAAAGAAGGGGACCATGCAAACCACAATGCAAAGCAAGAGTTGGATGCTTTGTTTGGCAGGTGAACTAATGAGCGTTGATTTCACGTTGCGAATTTAAAAATCTTTGGTGACCGAAAAAGTTTGCATAAATGACCCTTACCTAACAATGCTTGTAACTGCCGAGTATTACCATTACCTTGAACCGCTCAGAACGCTCTAACAACAACCATCAACTAGCCCGACGGCCAATGAGTCCTTCAGGCTTTAGTGCAAGTGTCAGAATGAATACGCAAAACAGGGTCAAATTTTGCAACTGTATGGGCAAAAATAAACCAGACACGGACTGAATGACACCTACTGCAAGACCACCGATCACTGCCCCCATCACATTGCCCAAACCGCCAAGCACGACAACCGTGAACATCAAGACGCCAAACTGTTCGCCTACACTGGGCGATGTGGTTAAGTAGGGCAAAATGATTCCTCCACCGTAAGCCGTCAGTCCAACTCCGAGTGCAAACGTGATTCGGTAGATGTGCTCAGGATTAATGCCTAAGAGTTGCGCTGCCATTCGGTCCTGGGAGGTTGCGCGTACTGTTCTTCCCCACCAGGTTTT
>DAIUEA010000062.1:0-8781 GCA_036845365.1 Limnohabitans sp.
ATAATAGCCGCTTGCACCTCATCCGAATAAGGAGATACCAGACCCAACCTACGGGCCCCAGTTTTATGCAAAATCTCGTTAATAGCCAAAACCGAAGTACACGCTCTCGCACTGGTTGAGGACTCAATGCTTTTGCAAAGTCGGATGTCTGAGTCAAATCCTAACCAACTTGAGGAGGTCCCGCTCCAACCAATCACTTGGCACTTGGCGTGCTCTAGCAGCTCAGCCGCTTTAACCACCTCAGGAGTTGCAAATTGCGCCAAAGCACCTTCACTCAAAGCTATACGAGTTACTGCAAAACGACCAAAGTGTGCACTTGCCTCTGGCACATCCTTTAACATTTCAGAGGTAACAGGCTCAAGCACCGTATTAGATGACGGCGTCAGTATGCCAAGCAAAACCCTTTGCATTTAATTTCCCCCTTTTATCTTAACAAGCAAGCACCGAGCCAGCTACATTATTCAGAGCAAAAGACTTTTGCAGTTATTGCACTACATAATGTCAAATTTAAGCACGGCTGTGGTGCACGCAACACCTTTAGTATCCTACTTTAGTGCATCTTGGATACAAAACAGAACAAACCCTGTATCCAAAAAGTTAGAAAATAATTAATTTAGTGAACCAAATACCATTTTAAATGGCATGCCTATTGCAAGAAATGAAATATGACAAATTATGATCCTTACGCGCGTGAAATTTCAGTGGAGGAATCCTCTGATGATGCAACCGCTCGAACTATCTTGATGTATTCTCAAATCGTCTCATCCATTGTTGAACACCGAATCGCCCCTGGTACTCGGTTTAGGGAAGAGCGTTTGGCCGATTTATTTAAAGTCAGCAGGACCCAGGTCAGAAAAGTCTTACAAAGACTAGAGCTTGAGGGTTTGGTGTCTAGGCAGCCTCGCAAAGGGGTTACTGTGGCAGCACCTACCGCGCAAGAGACAAAGGATATATTTGAGGCAAGGCGGTTAATTGAACCGTGGATAGTAGAGCAGCTTTGTCAAAATTGCAGCCGCAAACATATCCTAGACTTTAAAAAAATCATCAAAGAGGAAAATCAAGCACATCAAAAAGGTGAGCGTCACCTTGCTGTTCGATGGTCAGGAGAGTTTCACCGCTCATTAGCATCAGCTGCCCACAACCAAGCACTGATTAAAACGATGGGTGAGCTGACTTTGAGAACTTGTTTGGCTTTACTGGCAAATAAGGCATCGACCCAAGTGACTTGCCGCAACCAAGAGCACAGGGAAATTATTGAAGCAATTGAGCATAAGGATAATAAAGCTGCCGCTCGTTTGATGTTAGCCCATCTGCAGCATATTGAAGACTCCATGGAGTTGCCCTCTAAAACCGAATCAACAGATGACCTTGATCTGTTGCTGCTGGGGCTACCGCTGGCAAGCCCTAAGACAGTTAAACAGAGTAAGACTCGGCGACTATGACACCCAATCAAAGCTTAATTGACTGGCTCATATCAGGCGTTACGATACTTACCGCAAACCCTGAGCAACCTATCCTAAGAAATGCTTATATTGGAATTCAATCGGACCGGATCGTTTGGCTAAGCACCAGTGAGCCTAAAGATTTCAAAATTCAACACACGCTTCACCTGCCTGACCACTGGGTCACTCCCGGTTTTATAAACCCGCATATGCATGCAATCTTAACGATGGTTAAAGGCGTGGCGGCAGATTTGGGATTTGCCCCCTCCTACACGCCCGGCATTCCAAAGGGCACGCAGGTGAACCCTGAGCAAGCAAGAGCGATTGCCCAGCTCGGAGCCGTAGAGGCTATGCTTGCCGGCTCAACCCTAATTGGAGACAATTTTGTGCACGCCGACATCACCACAGAGGCTATGGCATCTTTGGGGATACGTTTATCTCCGAGTTGGAGAATTCATGATGTTGATTTTTCTCGCGTAGGCAACGGTGAGTGGCATCACTCGGCTCAAATAGGAGACAAAACGCTCCGCTCAGCAATGGAGTTGCACAGCAAGTGGAGAAATGATCCATTGGTCAAAGTCAATTTAGCAGCTCACGCGGTTGACACATGCTCGGACTCATTTTTAAAACAAGTCTCAGAACTATCTATCGCAAATAATATGACGGTATCCACCCACCTTGGACAAAGCAAAGTCGAAGTCAACAGGGTCAGGGAAAGAACTGGTAAAAGTTCGGCTGAGGTTTTAGAAGATGTAGGACTGTTGAACCATAAATTATTAGCTGGACACTGCATTTACGTGAGTGATACAGACATCCACCGATTGGCTAAAAACAAAGCGCACGTGGTTCATATACCCAAATGCAACGCCGCGTCCGGCCGACTAGCCCCAACCCCCGCGATAAAGAAGGCAGGTATCAATATTTGCCTAGCAACGGACACACAACACGGGGACATGATTGAACTCATGAGATGGGCCTTAGCTACCGCAAGAATTCAAAATAATTCAGTTACCGACGAATGGCAGCCCCATCATGTTTTTCATATGGCAACTCACGCAGGCGCTGCAGCTCTAGGTATGCAAGAAGATATTGGTTCGTTGGTCGTAGGCAAAAAAGCAGACTTAGTGGTACTAGATGCATCTAGCCCGCATTTGCGCCCGCACATCAACCCAATTGGAGCTCTTGTACATACAGGCCGAGGGGGAGACGTGACCCGGGTCATGGTCAACGGTAAATGGGTCGTCGTTGACGGCGTCCCTACCCGTGTAGATATTGAAGAGATCACTAAAGCTGCAGAGAAGGCTTGTAAAGAGTTGTGGTCAGCGCAAGGGCATGAGTACGATTGATGATTCACGAATTAACGAATTAACGAATTAAAAGACTCTTTAGTCGGTTTGTGTTCTCCTGAGTTATCGACTCCGACCCTTAACCCTCAGGAACTATACCTGCATCCCGAACCTTTTTTCCCCAAATATCAAGTTGTTTTTTCATATAATCGTCTAATTCAGCCGCAGTGCTGGGCGAGGCCTCTATGCCTTGGGCGGAGAGTTTTTCGACTATGTCTTTACGCGATAAAAACTGCATCAACCGCTCGCTGACTTTGTTCACTATGGGAGACGGTATGCCCGAGGGTCCAATGATACCGATCCAAGCCGCCAAATCAAATCCAGGTAGGTGAGCGGCACCAGCGACTGTGGGCAAATCGGCTGCTAGAGATGTTTTTTGCTCTGTACTTAGCGCCAAAACTCTCACACGCCCTGAGTTCACGTGCGGACGACTAGAGGCTAGGTCCACAAACAAAAACGTGACTTGCCCTCCCATCAAATCAGTCAAAGCTTGGGGAGTGCTTTTGTAAGCAACAACTGAGACATCCATATGAGTTAAATTACTAAAGGCTGCGCCAGCAATTTGCCCTGTGCTGTTACCGTAAGCATAGCTGGCTTGATTTTCTTTTTTCTTGCAAAAAGAAATTAATTCTTCAACACTTTTAACCGGCAATGCGTTATTTACAGCCAACACAAAGGGGGCGAAACCCACTCGCCCTATTGCAGTAAAGTCTTTAATAGGATCGTAGGGAAGTTTTTTGAATAAATAAGGATTTGCAGAATTTACGGTATTTGTTGTTAAGAATAAGGTGTAGCCGTCGGGTGCTGATTTAGCTACATTATCAGCAGCAATAATCCCTGAAGCGCCCGGTTTATTTTCAACAACAACAGGTTGCTTGAATGCATTTTGAAGATCCTCAGCAATCATTCGAGCTAAGATGTCACTTGCACTACCCGCAGCAAAAGCAGTCACAATTCTTAAACCTTTACTGGGCCAGTCTAAATTTTGAGCTTGAGCCGTGCAGACCATTAAGCCCAAGAGCAAACTCACTATACTTTTACACCCAATCATATAAAAATCCTTTGAATCTGAATTATGTTATCTACTTTGATTGCGATCGCGTCCCAACGTAAACCCAGCGTCAACTTTTATAACTTGTCCGGTTACGACTGAGTCGGGATCGGATAACCAAAAAGCGGCCTTGGCGATATCCTCAGGCTTACAGATTTTCTCAAGGGCCGCTAAGTTTATAAAATCTTTTTTTACTCGGTTATAAGAGTCTTCCCCAAGTCCGTCAAGCATCCATTTGCCCTCAATCATTCCAGGCATCACAGCGTTCACTCTTATGTTGGGAGCCAAGGATCTTGCTAAGCTCACGGTCAATATGTTTAGAGCGGATTTGGAGAGCACATACGGATAGGAGCTGCCCCGCCCGGTCTCTCCCGCAATGGAGGAGATGTTGACAATAGATCCCCCCTCTTTCATGAATTTACTGACTGCTCTGGACATTAAAAAAGGGCCCACCGCATTCACGGAATAAATTTTTAAAAAATCTTCTGCCTCTACATCATCTAGCTGGGTTAAGGGAATGAACTGAGTAACTCCAGCGCTGTTGACCAAAACATCAATTCGACCCCACGCATCGCGCGCAGCTCTAGCGACCTCTTGGCAACCTAAGTCAGATGACACATCAGCACCAACTGCAATGCTTGCTCCGCCAAAGGATTTGCAAATTTCAACAACCTCTTCAGCCCTTTTTTTGCTTCTGTTGTAGTTTACTAAAACGTGATAGCCACGGCTTGCAAAAAGTTGTGCTGTTGCAGCACCAACGTCACCTGCGCCCCCGGTCACGACGGCTACTTTTTGAGCTTGCGAACTGTTCATTATTTTTTCTCCAACTTAAGCCTTGGAAGTGAAGTACTGCCTAACAATCGATTCAGCAACGCAGGCCGGTTTTTCTTGATTTTCCACCTCTATCGTCACTGTAAATATCATTTGTAATCCACCCTCAATGAGTTCCAATGCTGACAAAAGAAATTGACCTCTGACACGACTATTGACTTTGACAGGACTAATGAAGCGAACCTTGTTAAGCCCGTAATTAAGCCCCATTTGACAAAAGGGAAGGGACAGCTTTTCGTCGTAGAACTTCCCAAGCAAAGAGAGCGTTAAAAAGCCGTGCGCAATCGTGCACCCAAACGGGGACTCTTTAGCTGCTCGCTCTGTGTCTATGTGGATCCACTGTGGGTCGCTCGTTGCCTCAGCAAATTGGTCGATTCTCTTTTGATCAATCAGCACCCAATCTGAGGTGAACGCATGACCGCCTACAACGCTTTGAAGCGACTCTAATGTTGGAAATGTTAGTTGACTCATATTTAATTTATCTCAAACTGAAAAGGGTGTAATTTTGTCTCTCAAATCACGCTTTAAAAGTTTCCCGTTTGCATTTCTGGGGAGTAACTCTTTGGACATAGAAAATGATTCAGGAATTTTGTAATCAGCTAAGTGCTGAGCGCAAAATTCCCTCAACGCTGACTCCTCAATTGGGTCCTGTTTTAACGTTATAAACGCATGCACTCTCTCCCCCAACACGGGACAGGGTTTTGAGACCACAGCGCACTCTAAAACACTTGGGTGTTGATAAAGTACATTCTCCACCTCAATCGTATAAATCTTATAGCCGCCCCGGTTGATCATGTCTTTTATACGGTCAACCACTCTCAGATAACCCTTCTCATCCATTAAGCCTAAATCCCCTGAGCGCCAAAACCCACCTACAAAGTTGTTGCGTGTGGCCTCTAAATTATCCCAGTACCCCCTCACAACCATGGGACCTTTAATCCAAATCTCACCCAACTCCCCAAATTTGAGCTCTCGACCCTGTGAGTCCATAATCCGCAGCTCAACACAAGGTAGCGCTTTACCTACGCTATCCAAGTGCTCGAGGGTCTCCCCCTTTGGCATCAAAGTAGCCGGAGAAGTTGTCTCAGTTGAGCCGTAGCAATTAAGCAAAGTTAGTTTTGGAATTTTGCCCACCAGTTGCTCAATAGTCGCAACTGGCATTGGGGCTCCACCAAATGCGCCAACACGCCATTTTGATAGATCGGCCTTTTCAAACAACGGATCCAACAAACACAAGTTGTACATAGCTGGAACCATTAGCGTATAGGTCATCGCGTGAGCCTGGGCGAGACCAATAAAATGTGTTGCCTTAAAACTCGGCATGATCACCAATTTGGCGCCCGCCATGATCACACACGTGATCAACGCGACTACACCCGTTACATGGCTCAAAGGCACCGTTGCTATTGCACAATCTGTATGGCTCAAGTTAAAGCCGTATTTGTAATGCATGGATGAATGAATCAACCCAAAGTGGCTAAGCATCGCGCCTTTGGGTAGACCCGTTGTACCAGAGGTATATAAAATAATCGCAGTATCTTCCTCCTCGCAGGCAAAGGGGGTGAATGCTCCATTTTGCGTTTTATTATTTTTAAATTCAACCCAATCACTGTAAGACTGCGATCCCTCGCAAGCTTGAATCGACAATCTAAATCTTAAACTAGGAGCATCTTGTGGAGTGGGCAAGAGCTCAGCCAAATTAGACTCATGTATGACCATTGAAGCTTTGCAGTGCGTGAGGGCGTATTTAATTCCTGTTTTTTGCTCCCTTACGCTGAGTGGCACACAAATAGCTCCAATCGCAGTAATCGCAAACAAGGCTACGACGAATTCAATCCTATTATTTAAAAGCAATGCGACCCGTTCTCCAGGCAAAATTCCTTCAAAGGACATTCTTTGAGCTAGAAGGGACGAAATACGGCGCAACTCTGCATAACTTAATTGCCTTTCTTCGCAAACCAAAGCAATTCCGCTAGGATTTATTTCACAAGCTTTTTCCAGCAACTGATAAAGAGTTCCTGGTCTTTTTTCAAAACATTTAACCACCCTATCACCAAAGTGTGATTCAACGCGGATACTAGGCCACTCAGTTGGATTCATCAAGAGGTGCTCCTAATTTAGAGGCGGAGAGTTCATGATCTAAGAGCAACCAAATTGCTGCTTTTTGCCAATGCAGACCTGCGTGCATTGAAGCGTACACTCCGCCAGGCAAGGCAGTTGGGAAAACAAATTTCATAGCGTTAAGTCCCTCTAGCTCATACCTTATTACTTCTGTTTTGAGCAGCGGACTCACCAACTCCTTAACCACTTGAGGAGAAAGTTGTTCAAGTAGTAATTTGTAGTGCTCTGTCGTCTCGCTCACAAGGGTCAGATCTAATATATCGCCCTTATCCCCCGATCGCCCGGTGGCTATATCTCCAACTCTCATTCCAACGCTCATGATTCACTCCAAATCAATTCAGTCTGGATCCATCTCGGCTCTATGTACCCATCTAAAACCTCAATGCGGGCTCTTCTCTCGGAGCGAACGCTACACCCGCCCGCTGGCCCTGACAAAGTCAATGCATACACCTCATCTTCCACGCTCTGAGCTGCGAACGTGTCCTCACAAGCTGCAGAAATGTGCACCCTTACCTCAACGGGATCTGCTCTCAAATCACGCGAACACTTGCCTAGAACAGAATCAACGCCTACCAAATCTATTTGGGTCTCCATACCGGGCCACAGGCTTACTCTGCGGCGTAGCACATCGGCAGCAAATTTTGCACGCATTAAAGCACCTGTCCCCGCATATCCAATCTCTATGTCAACTGTGAAACCGGGGTGCTCAACAAATCCAGCAACCTTTAACGTGGGTGGAGCCCCTTTGGAGCGAGCTCCGTGCATCATGATTTGATTTGACCCAGTCTGCTCAAACCTTACGCCAGAGAAATCAAGTATTAAATCTGGTGTGATGTAGTGAGTTGGGTTGTGCACTTCGTAAAGCAGTTGTAAAGTGCAGGTGAGCTTATCCACAATTCCAGGCGTATCAGGGGCTAAGCCAATTTGCGCATGTCCGTCTGCAAAAATCTTGGCAAGTGGATACCCCAGGCAGGCGTACTCCTGCGCGCTCAAAGGAGGCCGCTTTGTACTACCCGCAATCGGCTCATAGTTGCCGCCCGTTAATTGGCCCCCGCATTCAAGCAAATGCCCAACCGTTAGCGCACCGGCTAACGCATCACCTTCATTATCCAATCGGGCAAGCGCAGGAGCAGCAAAGATGGCTGAATCTGCGACCCTGCCCGTGACAACCACATCGGCTCCCTCCTCAAGCGCCTTAGACATTAGTTTACACCCCAGGTAAGCATGCGCCCCCAGCAAGTTGGCTTGTCCGGTGATGGGTTTGTTCCATTTAATGTGCTGAGTTAAACCCATTACATCATCACCGATCATCCCAGCAATGCGGCGTTTTTTAAACCCAAGCTCATTTGCAAGTCGGGCTATTTCCTCACCAGCGCAGGCCGGATTGGCCGCACCCAGATTTGAGATGATGCGGCAGTTTCTTTGAAATGCCTGCGGGAGTAGAGGAGTTAAACGGGTCCTGAGGCGAGGGTCAAATCCTTTTTTTGAATTTTCCTTTCGCAACTTGATCGCAGGAACTAATGTCCTCTCCGCCAAACACTCTAAACCTAAAGAGTCTATGAGTCCTGATTTAACAAGCGCCACAGCCGGATCAACTCTGTCACCTGCAAAACCAGCCCCAGAGCCGATACAGGTGACGGGTTTTTGGGATTTATTCATACTTCATAAACCCATATAAGAGCGTTGGATATCGGGGTCATTTAAAAGCTCCTCAGAAGTCCCGCTTTTCCGGATCTGCCCTTGCTCTAAAACGTACCCTCTTTCAGATAAATCAAGCGCGTTTCCTACATTTTGTTCAACCAATAAGATAGAAACATTTTTAGTTTTCACCAACTGTTTTATCAATTCAAATATTTTTCCAACCATGATGGGCGCCAAGCCAAGAGAGGGTTCATCTAGCATCAGAAGTTTTGGATTAGCCATCATGGCTCGGGCGACTGCGCACATTTGACGCTCCCCTCCCGACAAACGTCCTGCTAACTGATGGCTG
>DAIUEA010000063.1:0-1680 GCA_036845365.1 Limnohabitans sp.
GCTACGAAGGTGGCATTTTGGAGGACCCCAACTTTGCCCCTGAGGACTCCATGTGGAGACTTACTCGCAGCCCAGAGAAAGAGCCCCCAAAAGCTCAAACCATTGAGCTCACCTACCTTAAGGGCGATGTGGTGGCAGTCGATGGTGTCAAAATGAGCCCAGCCGCGGTGCTCACCAAACTCAACCAGTTGGGCGGCTTGCACGGCATTGGACGCTTGGATAAGGTTGAGAACCGCTACGTAGGCATGAAAAGCAGGGGCTGTTACGAGACGCCGGGTGGAACCATCCTTCTAGCCGGGCACCGCGCAATAGAGTCCATCACCATGGACCGAGAGGTCACGGCGCTTAAAGATGATTTAATGCCCAGGTATGCAAGGATGATCTACAACGGATATTGGTTCAGCCCAGAGCGAGAGTTGCTTCAAGGACTAATCGATGCCTCTCAAGCTACTGTGAACGGAAGCGTCAGCCTTAAACTCTACAAAGGCACCATTATGTGTGTGGGTAGACACAGTGATCACAACAGTTTGTTTGATGCGCGTATTTCTACATTTGACGATGACGCAGGCGCCTACAACCAAGCGGATGCGGGTGGGTTCATCAAACTTAATGCACTTAGACTGCGCATCGCTGCAAATTTGAAACAAACCCACAAAGCCGTGACTAAAGGCGGCCTAACATCTCCAAAATCGAGCTCTTCCTCAAAGAAGGCTAAGTCTGGTAAATCCTCCAAAACTGCCAGAATTGCCAAAACTGCTCAATCCCTTAAAGCCAAAAAATAAAGACTTTGCCATGATTCAAGCCTCAATTCAAAATGCCCATATCGACACAAAAGCCAACGTATTTTTTGATGGCAAATGTGTAAGCCACGCGATCACCCTCGCAGACGGTACTAAAAAAAGTGTCGGCGTAATCCTCGCCTCCTCTCTCACTTTTAACACCGATGCGGCTGAGGTGATGGAGTGTGTCTACGGCGAATGCACCTACAAATTAGCGGGGTCCACCCAGTGGTTGAAATCTGTTGCAGGCGAGCGTTTTAATGTGCCGGCGAAGTCCTCGTTTGAGATCACTGTGGCGGATCAATATCACTACATCTGCCACTTTGGCTAATGAGGGGCAGCGCAGCAAGCCAACCAGACTTTAATTGCGAAAAAGATTTTTAAATTAGCCTGGACTTTGCTGCTGCGTACTCGAGCTTTAATCGTTGCACCAACTCTGCTGCACTCACTACACCGTGCACAGCACCAATACCTTGGCCTGCACCCCAAATATCTTTCCAAACTTTGGTGCTCGTTGAGCTAAAGTTCATCTCACTTGCGTCCTTGTGGGGCAGGTGCTCGGGGTCCAGTCCTGCGCTGACAATGGAGGGCGCCAAGTAGTTGCCGTTTACCCCCGTAAAAGCGTTGGTATAGACGATATCGTCCGAGTTAGAGTTGACGATGCAATCCTTGTAGGCCTGACTTGCTCGTGCCTCGTGTGTTGCAATAAAGGCAGATCCTATATATGCAAAGTCTGCCCCCATGGCTTGCGCTGCCAATACGGCTCCCCCATTTGCGATCGCGCCGCTTAGCGCTATGGGGCCGGTGAACCACTCACGCAACTCTTGAACAAAAGCAAAGGGGCTTTTCACGCCTGCGTGCCCACCCGCCCCGGCTGCAACTGCGATCAGGCCGTCAGCGC
>DAIUEA010000063.1:1690-8759 GCA_036845365.1 Limnohabitans sp.
CTTTTTCGATCGCCTTTTGGGCAAACTTGGCATTAATCACATCGTGCATCACCACTGCGCCGTAACTGTGGGCGGCTTGGTTGATCTCAGCTCTTGCCCCCAGGGAGGTGATGATGATGGGGACCTTGTAGCGAATGCACTCTTGCATATCGCTCTCCAACCGGTCGTTGCTCTTATGCACAATTTGATTCACGGCAAAAGGTGCCGCAGGCCTTAGGGGATTGGCTTTGTTGTAGGCATCTAAGGTTTCCGTGATTTGGGCTAACCAATCACTCAACTGAGAGCTTGGCCGGGCATTTAAGGCGGGCATGGAGCCTACCACGCCTGCGATGCACTGCGCAATCAAGAGCTCAGGGTTGCTGATGATAAAAAGCGGGGAGGCAATGACTGGAAACCTGATTTGGGACAGTGCACCAGGTAAGGGAGCGCGGGGTTTGACGTCGTTTTCTGCATCGATTTTTTCATCGATTTTTGCATCCATCACTGCGTCGACTTTGCCCTCATTTTGAGGGTCCTTGCCCTTGTCTTCGCGGTTTGAGGATAAAGTTTGTAGATCAACAGCCAAAGACACCTCTTGTTTTAAAACCGATTAAATGAAAGTATTTAGTAGGCTTTACTTAACTTTCAAAGCAAATTCACCCACTCCGGTACAGCTTGAAACAAATCAGCCTCTAGGCCGTAATCGGCCACACTAAAAATGGGTGCCTCAGGATCTTTATTGATTGCCACAATCACTTTGCTGTCTTTCATGCCCGCTAAATGTTGGATCGCTCCGCTGATTCCGCAAGCCACATAAAGATCGGGGGCGACGATTTTACCGGTTTGCCCAACCTGCCAATCGTTGGGGGCGTAGCCGGCGTCAACCGCTGCTCGGCTTGCGCCGAGGGCGGCACCTAACTTGTCAGCCAATGGAGTCAACACCTGGTTAAATGTTTCACTGCTCCCAAGCGCGCGACCACCAGAGACGATGACTTTCGCTGCTGTAAGCTCAGGGCGATCACTCACCGCCACCTCTTGCCCCAGAAACGTACTTTGGCCTGCGTCCGCACATGCACTTAAGCTCTCTATACTTGCCCCTGGAGCGCCTGTATTAAACTGGGCTGCATCAAAACCCGTTGTTCTAACCGTAATAACCTTCAAGGGATCCGAGGACTGTACGGTTGCAATCGCATTTCCGGCGTATATGGGACGCTCAAAGGTATCGGGTGAAATCACCTTAATAATGTCTGAGACTTGAGCGGTATCCAACAAAGCAGCTAAACGGGGGGCTATGTTTTTGCCGCTCGCAGTGGAGGCAAAGAGGACATGCGTGTACGAGGTATCCGCTTTCAAGTGCTCTAAGATCTGAGCGCAACTGAGCTCTGCCAATGAGTGCAAGAGTTGAGGTGCATCGGCGTGAAAGACCTTTGAAACCCCCGAGATCTGAGCAGCTTGCTCGGCCACGCTAGTGGAGCCGCTCCCGGCCACAAGAATGTGTACGTTTGGCGAACACGCCAAGGCGGCGGTGACCGCGTTTAGGGTTACAGGTTTTAAATGTTGATTGTCGTGCTCGGCAATTACAAGTGCAGTCATGTTAGGAAGTTCTCTTTAAAAAATAATTACTTTTGAGTTGAAGTTGAAATTAAAGCTGAAGTTAGTGTGCCTGTTAAAAATCATGTTGAAGATCATATTAAAGATCTTGTCAAAGTGCTATTTGAGGTGATTTTTTAAATACCCTTTAAAAGGTATTTAAATGACCTTTGCCTCATTTTTTAGCTTGTCCATCAATGCAGTAACGTCTGCAACTTTTGCTCCAGCTGTGCGAGAAGGTGGATCACAAACCTTAAGCATTTTTATTCTTGGGCTCACATCCACTCCAAGTGTCTCAGGCGTAATCGTCTCCAAGCTCTTTTTCTTCGCTTTCATAATATTGGGAAGCGTCACGTACCTGGGCTCATTCAACCTCAAATCGGTCGTGATAATGGCGGGCAATTTGAGACTTAAAGTCTCTAGACCGCCGTCTATTTCGCGAACGACTTTGACGTGATCAGCTTCGATGTCTACCTTGAAGGCGAACGTGGCCTGCCCGCACTGTGCCAGCGCCGCCAGCATTTGTCCAGTTTGGTTGCAATCGTCATCAATGGCTTGTTTGCCTAAAATGACCAAGCCCGGTTGCTCTTTGTCCATTAAGGCTTTTAATATTTTTGCAACCCCAAGAGGCTCTAAATCGGCTGAGGTCTCAACCAAAATACCCCTATCCGCCCCAATGGCCATGGCTGTTCGCAAAGTCTCTTGGCACTGAGTAGGGCCACAAGAAACGGCAATAACCTCTGTGGCCAGGCCCTTCTCCCTGATGCGAACCGCCTCCTCTAAAGCGATTTCATCAAAGGGATTCATACTCATTTTTAGATTGGCGATATCCACGCCCGATTGATCAGCTTTCACTCTGATTTTGACGTTGTAATCCACCACCCTTTTAACAGCAACTAGTATTTTCATTCACTTTTTCTCCATCAATAACATTATTCTAATGTAAGAGTTACGCGCCAGTAAAAATAAGCCTTGAAACCATAAGCTTGACTTGGCTTTGGTGTTTTTAGTAAGAACTCATCCCTTTTGGGTGTTATCTGGCAATCTAGGGGGACTTTGGGGAGCCTCCACCAAACGAAACGCCTTAGGAGCGCTAGAAATCGAAATACCTTCGCTCCTTAAGCACTCAAGGACAAGGGTGTTCACCTCAGATTTAATGGCTAGCCAAGCGCTTTCCTTTTCATCTACCCAAAACGCAATCACTAAATCTATACCGTCCGCCCCCAAACTGGCCACCAAGACCTTGGGCTCAGGGGATTTGAGGACTCTTTGGGCTTTGAGACAAGCCGCGGCCAATACAGTTTGGGTATGCGCAACGGGGCTTGCATAATCAACTGCTAGGGTGACTGTGAGCAGTACTCTTGAGTAAGCCCTGGAAAGATTTTCCACCTTATCTGAAACCATCAACTCATTGGGGATCACGGTCTCGCGACCGCCCGCATCTTGAATAAGGGTGTAGCGGGTTTTAATATCGGTGATTCGACCCTCCAAACCCGCTATTCGGACCTGATCCCCAATGCGAATCGACCTCTCGAGTAAAAGCACAAAGCCGCTTACATAATTGGCTGCAAGTTTTTGCAGTCCAAGACCTAACCCAACACCAAGACCGCCGCCTAAAACCGATAGGGCGGTCAAATCAACGCCCACGGCTGAAAGCGCTATCAAAAGTCCAATGAAGGTCAGCAACGCCCTCAGCACATTTGTAGTTACTTTTCTAATGGACAAATCGATGACTGCCTTGGCAAGGACCTCACGCTCCAAAGTGGAGGAAATCCAGAGCGTCAAAACCAATACCAAACCGCTTGATAAAAGTCCCTCCACTAAAATTCGCAGATCAACGCGTGTGCGTCCAAAATTAAGGTGAATGGATTCGAGCGATTGCAATACCGTTGGAAGAAAACCCGTAACCCATAGGGCTGAGACCGTCCAGGCTGTAAAAGCAATAAACCGCTGGAGCATGACTATCCCAGCAGAGTCGGGAAACACTGAGCTTAGAACCCTTGCCATCAATCGGATGATGACGGTTGCCATCAAAGCAGGCACTGCTAATTTTAAAAACACCTCAGGTCGGGAGAGTATCCAAATCTCTTTGGAAACGTAGGTCAGTATTAAGGCCAGTAAGGGAAACATCAGTCCATCAAAAAAGCGCTGCCCAAACCATACCGAAGTTTTAACGTGTGCGGGGTTTGCCCCTTTGAAAAGTAATTTGGTGATCCCAAGCGCCGATAACAAACACGCCGCAAGCACCAAACCCTCCAGTGGGGTTGATCCGCTGTTGAGGTCGTTTAACAACTGTGTGAACTGATTCATAAAATTTTTTAAGAAGTAGCTAAGGAGCAATGAACCAATGAACCAATGAAGCTATAGACAAATACCTGTAGATTAGGATAAATCCGCTAACACCCTAATGTGTGCCTCTACGCTTTTGGCAAGGGCGTGCAAGTTGTATCCTCCCTCCAGGCACGAGACAATTTTCCCATCACAGTAAAGCTTTGCTATTTTTTTAATCTCTTTTGTCACCCACACATAGTCCTCCTCTAGCATTGAGAGTTGGCCCATATCATCATCTCGGTGCGCGTCAAATCCAGCACTGATAAATATCAACTCAGGGCGATGTGCGTGAAGCGCAGGTAACCAGTGCTGGGTGATCATTTGTCTGATCGCCGCACCTTTGGTAAAGGCAGGTACGGGCACATTGACCATGTGCTCTGTCATCTCCCCCGCACCCCCTTCTGGGTAATAAGGATGTTGATAAATGCTTGCCATCAGCACCCGTTTGTCCGCACCTAAAATATCTTGTGTACCGTTTCCGTGATGGACATCAAAATCGATTACTGCAACTCTTTGCAGCCCATGTCGGTCCAAGGCGTGCTTAACAGCAACAGCGACATTGTTGATAAAGCAAAACCCCATCGCGTGGGAGTGACAGGCGTGGTGCCCTGGAGGCCTGGTTGAGCAAAAGGCATTTGCCATCTCACCTGCCATGACTGCATCAGTAGCCGCCAAAGCAGCTCCAGCAGCGTGCAGCACTGCGTCCCAGGTATGAACGTTCATGCACGTATCTGGATCAAGCTGCGCGTACCCGGGCCCACCGGCCAAGGCGTCGTCACGCAACTGGTCCCCCAAACCCCTAAGAGCTGCGATGTGCATGCGGTCGTGGGCCAACTCTAAATCAGAAATTGAAGCTGCAGGAGCTTGCGTCATATTTAATGCGATGTCCAAGCCCGTCATCAAGATGCGGTCGTTGATGGCGTGCAGTCGCTCTGCGCATTCTGGATGACCTGGCCCCATTTCGTGTAGTAGACCAGAGGGGTGTGAGTAAAAACCAGTCTTACCCACGAGCAGACCTCTCAAAAAGCTGGGTGTGCAAGTCCGGTTTCATTTAGATATCAGATCTCATTAAGCTGCGGCGTTAAGATTAAATCAAAGAGAATGAAAGAAATTAGGAGGAATATTCAAACGCGCATACAAACTGACTCAAAACGAGTCACAGGGTTAGAATTCAGCAAAAAAACTCTTTTGATTCTAATGGACAAGGCTGTGGCTGGTTGCGGGCAAACCTATTTGTTTTTTTTGGGGTCAGCCTATCTGACATTGATAATCTGACAATGATACTCTGACATAAATAATCTCGGATTGATATATTATGCAAAAACTTAAAATCAAAAATATCTTTGAATTTCTCTATGTTTAATTCCTTTGGGCGCTTTACTGCACTCACTTTGTTCCTTTTTATCTTTGCAGCAGCATGGGGCAAAGTCAACTCTAAGACAGAGCAGGTCACCCAAGGTGCAAATCACACAGGGAGTTCCAGCGTAAACCAAAACCAAAACCACACACCCTTTGCTCACCAGTCTGAGCACAAAAAATTCCAACACCCCCTACCGACCAAGCGCAGTGTCATAAAGTTTTTAGGCCCCTTTGGACAAACCCAGGAAGTTGAAAGTTTAGCAACACAGATTGCAAGCGCACAGTCCCTCCCCGAGAGTTGGGTGTTAAGCCGTATCGCTCAAGCCCGTTTGATTCCAAGCGTGGTGCAGCTCATGTCGCCTGCACCCGCACCCATTCAAAAGAATTGGGCCGCTTACAGAGCTCGTTTTATTGAGCCAACCCGGATTGGTCAAGGTGTTGAGTTTTGGCGTAAACACGAAGCCACGCTTAACCAAGCGGAGCTTGAGTTTGGTGTACCGGCCGAAATCATTGTGGGCATTTTGGGTGTGGAGACTCTTTACGGACAACACATGGGAGCCTATCCCGTGTTAGATGCGTTAGCCACGCTCAGTTTGAAGTTTCCTAAATCACATCCAAGAGCTTTAGAGCGTCAAGCTTTCTTTCAAAATGAGTTGGGAATTTTCTTAAAAGATCAGTTCCTTCACCCACCACCTAAGCACAAAGAGGTGCTGGGCAGTTACGCCGGAGCCATTGGAGCGGCTCAATTTATGCCCAGTAGTTTGGCTAAATTTGCCCTAGATTACGATAAAGACGGTGTAATAGACCTGGTCAGAAGTCCACAAGATGCAATTGGCTCAATAGCAAATTATTTCAAAATGTACGGATGGCAAAGCGGGGCACCCGTTCGGTTTCCTATCACTCTTAATTCAAACACTGAGCAGTTAGGGGAGTTGCTGTTGCCCGATATACTGCCGACTTTCACCCCCTCTGCACTCGAATCTAGGGGAGTTGTCCTCGGCGAGAGCGCAAAGGATTACAAGGGACTACTGGCCCTGATAGAGCTTGAAAACGGCTTAGACGCTAAATCATACCTGGCTGGGACAGAGAATTTTTACGTCGTAACTCGCTACAACTGGAGTAGTTACTATGCAATGGCGGTTCTCGATCTTGGATTAGCCGTGCGAGAGGCTTACCTAGGAACCCAAATTATGAAGGGCCCGCCTAGGTAATTTGGGTTGGGGTAATTTATGTGGGCTGGGGTCATGTTGCTGACGTTTACCCAGCGCCCAAATGATTGAGTCCAATGCATACAGACGTAAAAAACTAGATAACTCCCTCGCGCGTCAAGTGCTCGATATCAGCTTTCGTTTTGCGCAAAAGTTGAGTCAAAATCTCCTGCGTATGTTGCCCAAGTGCAGGCGGGGGCATCTCATGCTTGATGGGTGTTTCAGAGAACTTCATGGGAGAGCCAACCAAGGTCACCTCTCCAGCAACTGCGTGAGGCAATTGAATTTGCATACCGCGAGCTTGAACCTGAGGCTCCTGGAAAACTTCCTCAATTTTATTGATGGGACCGTTTGCAACACCTGCTTCATCCAAAAGTTTCACCCACTCCCTTGTGGTGTGCTTTAGGAATATCAAGTTAAGTAAGCGAGTTAATTCATCTCTGTTTTGAACGCGCACTGCGTTTGTCGAGTACTTAGGGTCCTGTGCCAAATGAGGACAATCTGCTATGTCGCAAAATTTTGTAAACAAATTATCATTACCGCAGGCCAAAATAATGGCGCCGTCGGCAGTTTTGAAGGTCTGGTAGGGCACTATGTTGGGA
>DAIUEA010000064.1:0-8726 GCA_036845365.1 Limnohabitans sp.
ACTCACAATGGGGGCTGAGTTTTGCAGGGGCGGAGCAAGGCTATCTGCCGTATCGGTCTGACCCGAGCTAATCTCATTTGCCACACTATTGAGTGCAGCGCTTCCACCGAGTGCAAAGATCACCCCAACCAACTGGGGCAATCCCCCCATTAGGCTACTTGCCATAGAAATTTGATTGGCAAGTTCGGTGTAGGCGTTGTAAGCCAAAGACTGTGAGATGGTGCCTCCTTGGGACATGCTTTGGAGAAAAGTTGCTACCTTAAAGTACATGATGCCGTTGATGAGCTCGGCTCCTACTTCGGACATTAGGATGGGCCACAAAATCATCTGCACCCAGGCGTTTAAGGGCTTGGCAAATCCCTGCCCCATAAACATCATGACCACAAACAGCACAGGCCCAAGCCCTATTAATATCGCCAGCAAATCGTTGGAGAAGATTCCCAAATATTTCATAGCTATATTTGCGTTCGCCGCGTCTTTAAGCGCTTTTCTCTCTAGCTCGGTTCTGGTTAGGATGTCAGATTGACACAAAGTTTTACTAGATCCGGTTAGGCTTAAGCAGTCAAGTTGTTGCTCCACCATTTCTGAGAACAACAGATTCATCATCTCAGTGTTGGCTTGGCTTTGACCACCCACTGCGGCGGTTATAGCGTTTGGATTTCTAATTGCAGAGTACTTAGCGGATACCGCGTCAAGCGTGTATGGATTTGCAGCACCTGGGTTTTGAATGGGGTTGTCAGAGGCTTGAATGGAGCCTTGAACGACACGCGCAAAGTTTTTTGAGTTTAGGGCGAACGATATATTGTTTGCAACCATTTGGGCTGCTTGCGCGCATGGCACCATGGGGATGACCGGATTGTTTTGCGATGTACCTCCCCCAGTTATGTCGAGCATGGATGTCACAGTACCACTGCTTTGGGTGGCAGCCCATAGTAGTGCTCCAATACCGGTGCCTGTGACGTTATTGATGCTAAGAGTCTGATCAGGGGATACGCCTGCGTTGCTCACATCCATCACTGCGCTTTGAACGGCGGTTAAGTCAAGCCCTGAGTCCGTGTTCACGCAGGTGCTGACAACGGTGCTGATTTGACTGGGAATGATTCCTAAATCATTAACCGCAGTTCTGGTGGCCACTAGAACGCGGAGCGGGTTTAAAAATCCTGTCCCGCTTGAGCTGATCAGGGGATAGGAGGTATTGACCCCATTAAAGGCGGTCTCAACGGCTGCGCCCACGGTTTGTCCGACTTGAGAGGCCACAACTGGAACAATAGCGACTGCAATTGGTACATTTGCAATAGAGGTTAGAGAACCGGATATGGTGCTCTCAACGGTTAGATTGGTTTTAAGGGAACCCGATGTGAGGGTGAGTGCGAGCACCATTGGAACGACCATCGTGTCCACTGCAGCAGCTGAGAGGGTGCTTCTTAAATGTCCATAGCTAAAGCTGTGAACAGATATTTTGAATGCCCCTGCGAGCAGGGCCGCACCGAAAATCAAACTGTTGTTGTTACAGACCATGGCAATCATATTAAAAATTGCAGTGATCATGGTTAGATCGGTGTCAACCCAAAATAAAGTGTAACTCACTGCTTATCTTCTGTTGTCTTGAAGTTGAGCCCTTTTGGTGAGTAAGTCCAGGCTGTCAATCACCTTCCTAGACTGGGAGCACTGCTCACCCTCCCTTTTATAGTCAATTTGCAGCTGATCCACATAATCTTTAAAGTCTGGTGCGGGGGTGTAGTTGTTGCCTGTTTTCATCTTATTTGCGGACTGCCACAGTGCTTGTCCCACTCGAGCAGCGAGACATGTGCTCACGTACTCACCTAATTTAATGCCTATATCAATCCTCACACCTATGTCCGCTGATTTGTGAAGCAGTGCAGGCCTTAGTCCCATTTTGTTTAGGAACTGTATTTGAACGGCGCTCAACGGGCCCGCTGGACTGACACTGGTTCTACTAAAGCTTCCAATGATGCTGGTGGGAGCGAGGTTACCGGAATTAATTGATGCGGCGTCTGGGACGCCGAACAGCATCGTATTCACATAGCCGCGAAATCCAGGATAGTTCCACTGGACCTGTTTCATCTCAGTGCATATTTGGGGATCTGCTCCACCCGAGAGAGATCCATTTGGATTCATACACTGCCAAATGACCAAAGGCGCTGTTGGGTCGGTAGACCCAGTGCCTCCACCATCGATTAGATTTTTAAGGGTCAAAGTTGCAGCAGCGTTACAACTAAGGGCGCTTCCTAGTCCACTTGTACTTGCATTTTGCACGTGACCGTTTAAATCTGCCAAGGTGCAATTAACAGCAGACATTTGAAAACCTATCAGACTCAGCAAAACCTTTGCGTTCAATCCGTTGGGATCCGTTGGATCGTCGCTTGAGCCGTCTGAATTGGTTAAACCCGATCCATCTAAGCTTGCGAGCGCGCCTGAGGCAATCATCTGTTTGAGGGCGGTGTTGCCTGCGTTCGGGTTGTTGGGGGCGGTGGTATTCATATAAGCAGAGGCTGAAACTAAAAATTTATCCAAAGAATTGGATAAATCTGTGAACTGGGTATTCAAACCCCCAATGGCCCCTTCTCCGCTAATTGCATTTGTGAGCGTTTTATCGGAGCCAGCAGTCATCGTTTTTGCTATGGAACAGGTATTTTTGAAATGATTGTTCATGGTTTGCAAGAGGTCTTGAAAATCCGTCATCAAATGCCCCAAGTTTGGACTAATTGCGTCGATGGCCGCTTTGAAAGCAAGGCCCTGTGAGTTTGCGGCGATATTTTTAAACGTCTTAACGATTTGATCAGCGCTGATGAAACTAAAACCTCCCCCGCTAAGAGATATACCGCTGCACCCTGCGTCAAAGCGCGGGGGGTCAAACGTAATGACGTTAACGCTTGTGACGGGCACACGGACATCCAAATTTCCTCCGTAAAGCCCTGTGCGGTCCGTGGTCTTTAAGACACTTGGGGTGGTTGCGTTGCTCATCACAACGGAGTTTAGATCGGCGAATAATCCGGCGTAAGAGATGCAGGGCATCACAAAGCTTGCCGCGGCACTGCAAAGCAGCACAAGCTTCGCCCAGTAGAGTAGATGTTGATTAACTTGCATACTGCTTTTCTAAAAAGAATTCCTTTTAATCTCTTGTACTTGAGTGGGTACGTTGTGTAATGTTTTAGAGCTAAGCCTTAGCTCACTTAAGTCCTTGGATGAGGCAACACCCCTATTCCAGATATCAAAATCTTTCATGGTTTCTTTAGAAACGATATGGGCTTTGATGCCAACCTCTGCGATGCGCCGAGTGAGCGCGTCTAGGTGTTCAATTTCGCCTTGAGAGACGACGATATATTTATTATTGTCCCGGCCCTCTTTGTAGGCAGACGGATTGGGAACATAAACAATAGACGGTGTAATAGACAGCTTTAGTCTTTTAAAAAGGCCATTGTCAGGGACAAAGTTCTTCCACCCGTTAGGCCCTCTTGCATCAATACTGATGATAAGGTATTCCATGGGGCGATAGGGATTTAGGGAGTTCTTTAGACCCTCTAATATGGGTAGCTGATGTGAGCAAAATGTACAAGTACTTTCAACAAATACGAGGAGTCCTCCTTTTTTTGCCATTTCATCGACTGCCACATTAATGGCCTTATCTTGAAGTCTCTTGGCATCGACTTCACCTGAGCTGCTCACCGATATCCTATTGCTTTGATTTAGGATGGGATCGTTTTTAACGATCTCCATTTGTTTTTCGGAGTAGCGGGTTGCAATGTCCAAGATAATGTCTTGGGTGTACATATATTCACGCACATTTGCGTCACTGGGATCCATCACCGCTTTGTCTCTCCCCCTCTCCCACAGTTGTCCGAGTTCTTTGGGCGTCCACTCTTTAAGCGGTTTGATCTCGTCCCTTATCTCTTTATTAGTCTCTGGCTTTGACTGCTCTTTGTCGGGGGGTATTTTTTGAGAAACTGGGGTTATTGCTTTTTTAGGAGACAATTTAGGTTGGTAGGGCACGTAGTTTTGAAACTCCTCGCCTGAGTAATCACTTCCCGCGGAGAACCCCTGAGCACAAGCCGGGCTAGGACTTAACGGGCCTGCCAAACTAAGAGCGACTAGAGCGTACGGCCACAGCGTTGGATTAAAAAATCTCATAAGCCTGTCCGTCTAAATGTGCAACGGACTCAAATCCCCAGTAGCGTGAGTCATCACTGAGGGGGTGTGTTCCGTACAAGAAGATCGCCCCTTTTGGAATAATTTCATCTCGTTTAAACTCCACCCCCTTATACAACTGAGCTAAGGGGAAGCCGCGCGCAATTTCCCGCTCGTTGATGAACACTTTGTTGTCCTTAATCACTAAATGATCACCCTCTACGCCGGCGACCTTTTTGAGGATGTAGTCGGTTTTGACCCAAATAAAGTGGGCACCGGGTTTAAAGAAAACCAAGTCTCCACGCTGCACACGGGTGGGTGGAATTTTCTTTAAAAGGGTGAGATGAACATCGGGTAGACACCGCTCAAAACTTGGATCAATGCCCAAGGAGTAGGTTTGCATCCAGGGTGTATTGCGAATCCAAAGAGTAAGAAGCACGGCTGCGCAAAAGAGTGCCAGAGCAAGTCTTTTTGAGGTTTTGGAGGCAGTTTTCAATGAGTGCTTTTAGTATTCGAGGTCTGCGTGGTCTGAGTGAGCTGCTCAAGTTGGGTAAGATTCTTAGGCTGTTCGGACAAGTTGGACGCACTAGCGCCTTGACTTGCTTCACGGACTGCTGCTTTCAGCTCATCTGTGATGTCCAAAGCTTGATCGGGTAAGGCGGATACAAAGTAAGCCCCTGACTCATCTTTGAGTGCGTCTACCACCAAGTACCCAGCGAGAGAATATTTTTGTAGGACACCCAAAATAGGTTCGATCAGTCTGCGTTGTCTTTCATCAGCGCCCATGGTTGGAAAGTCCAGCGCATGATCAAAAATAATGGCCTGACGATCAGCTACTGCAACTCTTACTTTGGGATCAGTCGATGCGCCGACACTAGATCCGCTATGGGTGCTAAGGGTTTCCTGAATGTGCAGGCCTAAGAGCAGGCTAAAAGCACAAAAGAGGAAGAGGACAAAGTAACTGCAGGACCCGCGGTTGATGATTTGTTGTAGTTTATTCAAGAAAGAGTCTTTAAAAATTAATATTTTATGTTATTTACATAAATATAAATATTTAAAACTAATAAGTCGTTGTTTATAAAGCATATGCACATATATTTTTTGAATATGCACTTCTTTGATATTTAATAGATTATGCTTGACTTATAAATAGCTTTAATTCAATAATACTTCCCACCCAACTTCATCCACAGCTTCATCCAAAGTTTCATCATTAACGTGCTCCCTAACTTCTTGCGCAGTCTAAATATCAAAATGCTTTCCATCATTGGGTTTGCAATGTTCTTGGTGCTCCAATGTTTAGACCTGCACAGCTCCTATTTACTATCCCGTGGTGTGATGACCGGCTCCGTGCACACAGTTGATTCAAGGCTCATTTCAACCGCTCAGGAACTGGCTCGGGAAGTCAACCCAGTGCTAAGTGGGGCACGCACTGCTTGCGCCTTCCTAATTCGACTGATTGCCTGCAAGGTGCTCGTTGTTGCTGTGTGGTCTTACACCCTCTTTACCCAAATCTTTAGCACTGCCCATACTCATACTCATGCTCATTCCCATACAAATTCAACAAACCAAAAATTCTTTGTTTACTTTTTTTACCTCAGCATGTGCCTCAACTTAATTTACTTTGTTGTGGTCTTTAACAACTACACCCTCATCTCTAAGGCACTTTCATGAAATACAGCCACTTTTTATTAGTTACCACTTTAGGGCTTGCGTGTTGGGGGGCTCAAGCAGTGGAGCCTGCGCCTACTGTTGATTTATTTGCCCCCTCGCCCTCAAGCTCCAACACGACGTTTGATGAGCAACTACTGCGCAAGTACCCCTCCACCCAAGGCTCTAAAACGGCCCCAGCATTTCAAGGATTTCACAGCGTGGTGAAGGGCTCAGAGGTGATCTTCATCTCGGATGATCTCTCCATTTTGATAAAGGGTGATGTGATTCAACTCAAAGACGGCGTTTCGTTAACAGCGGCGTTGAATGCATCTTTAACAGAGGCATCAATTCAGGCCAATAAACCCCTAATAGACATATCTAAGTTGGATTTGAATGATGCCATTGCGTTTGGTAAAGGCTCCAAAGCCATTTACGTCTTTAGCGACCCGGACTGTCCGTTTTGTAAACAGCTTGAGCCCGAGCTCTCCAAACTTGCAGACACAAGGGTCTATATCTTCCCGTTCCCTTTGACAAGCCTACATCCGAACTCGAAAGTAATTTCACAAGCGATTTGGTGCTCCCCTAACCGTGCAAAAGCGTGGAGAGATTACGTCAGCAAAGGCGTCATGCCTAAATCCGCTTCGTCTTCTGTTTTGTCCACTGCTTTGTCTACTGCTTTGCCTATTGCGTCCTCCTCTTCTTGCTCGACCCCTATTGAGCGCAACTTAGCGCTGGGCCAGTCCATGCAAATACAGGGCACACCCAGCATTATTTTCCCTGACGGGAGCATTATTCCAGGAGCGGTCTCTGCTGAGCGGATTGCAGCCACATTGGACTCCCTGCAAGCGGTCAAAGTCGGAGCCTCCAAATGAGCTGGGGGGTCAATTACAGTAGGTTTTTTGTACTGCATCTGTTTTGCCTGTCTTTAACTGCACTGGCGCTTTTCATCGGCTTCACCAGCAGCAACATCGGTGTCTTTGCGCCTTTGTTTATCGCGCTCGCTTTGTATATCTTTGCGTTGGCAGTTCTCTTGGAAACGCTTTTGGGGCTGGGCTTTCTTATTAAATGGGTGTGCACAAGGCTTGGCCGACATGCTAAGGACTGGTCAGAATTCTCAGGGCGTGGGCCCCTTTAAATGCTTTTTACTAAAGCCAAACTGTTGTTTGCATTTGTGGCACTGGGTTTTGGTGTCACTGGCGTTCATGCTTTTTGTTACGCACAAGCCTCGGCAATGTACCAAGTCGATGAAAGGCTTCTTCGCTCAATTGCTTGGGTTGAGAGCCGAGGGAGAGTGGACGCTATCAATATAAACCTGAACGGCACAAGAGATGTGGGTTTGATGCAGATTAACTCAAGCCACTTAAAAGAGCTATCCAAGTACTCCATCTACGAAAAAGATCTGCACAACCCCTGTGTCAATATCAAGATAGGCGCGTGGATACTTGCAAATTCAATCAAAAAATACGGCAATACGTGGCGTGCGGTGGGTGCTTACAACGCAAGCTCCTCTAAGGGAGAGGTCTATAGAAAGATCTATGCAGCCAAAGTCAAGTCTGCCATGGACCAAGGTGCGGGGATTCCTAAATTAACAGACCCAGGCGGGGAAATGGTTGTTTTAAGATGAAAAAGTTAGTGTGTGCTCTGTCTTTATTGTACTTATTTACTGCATTCGCAGAAAATCTTGGGCAAAAAGCAACCACCTATTCAGTGGACCAAGACGCGCGCTTGCAGCTTAAAGCCATCATGGCCGAGAAGATCCAAAGCGGGGACGTAGAGCGGTATCAAAAGCACCAGATAGCGGTATTGAAGTCTAGACTGCATAACTTTGGTGACTTGGGGCTCACAACGAATACGTCTTACAAATCTGAGCTCAGAGATTTGGCTTTCACGGTTCCCAAAGACTTCAAGGATGCAAATGGCACCACGGTTGCTAAGCGCGGGACCGTAATTAGGCCACTGGAGAGGGTGATTCTTCAAAACGGCCTCATCTTTATTGACGGCACGGATCAGGCACAAATTAACTATGCGGTCCGAAGAGCCAATGCAGAGCATTTGAAAATTGTGCTCACCAAGGGCTCTCCTTACGAACTTCGCATTAAATACAAGAATAGCCCTTTTAGGGGCGGTAAATCTATTCCCTTTTATTTCGATCAAGACGGCTCAATCATCAAAACGCTGCACCTGAGCTATGCCTTGGATATCTTGACCGTGCCCACAACGCTCTCACAACGGGGCACAAAGCTCTTCATTGAAACGGGAGTCAAGATTTGAGAAAACTCACCTTCTTTTTAATGTTTTGCATACCTGCACTGTTGAGTGCGCAAATCAGTGCACAAACATGCACGGGGACGTTTCCCAATCCTTTGACAGATATTTGTTATGACTGTTTATTTCCGATCACTTTGGGGGGTGGGCTCATGAACCTTGGGGTTCAAGGGGATGATTACGACACTGGAGTTGGCACCAATCCCATTTGTGCATGTGCCAACAACTTAAGCGTGGGCACACCGGTGGCCTTTTGGGAGCCCAGGTACATGGTTGACGTGACTAGCACAGCTGGGTGCATGCCACTCATGGGCGGAGTTCAGATCAATTTACCGTTTAATTCATTAGAAAACGGAGCCGTCTCTGGCGGTAAGGGAAGGGGCAAGACCGCTTTTATGCAACTCAACGAATACATCAATCCGGTGATGACTGCTTTAGGCGTCATAGCTGCGTCTCCTTGTTTGGATAACCGCTCGTTCGATATTCCTTACATGTCCTGGGCTGACCCCACTTGGAATGATGACACGCTGGCACTCATACTCACCCCTTACGCTTTCGCTTTTAGCTCAATCGCATCAATTGCTGCGCAGGCCCCGGACTCTATTCAGGCCACAACAGGATTTCCCAATCAAATTCTATTTTGGGTCGCAGGTGCTTGGGGG
>DAIUEA010000065.1:0-5273 GCA_036845365.1 Limnohabitans sp.
GTTTCCAAGAACCAGACGTTGCTGATTTCTTTGTCAAGTATTATTCGCGCCCATCTAAGGGATCTCTTTGAAGGCCGTGAAGTGGTTCATTTCTCGCAGTTCAGGGTCACTAGGAATTCGGACCTCTCTGTGGACGAGGAGGATGTGAGAAATCTTAGAACCGCGCTCAGGCAAAGTCTTGAACACCGTCACTACGGAGAGGCCGTTCGCCTTGAGGTCTCAGCAGGATGCACAGAGTATTTGTCTGATTTTCTGTTGCGGGAGTTTGAACTCCCCAAAGAGGCTTTGTACCCAGTACCTGGCCCCGTTAATTTAGTTAGACTGAGCCAAGCGATTGACTTAGTGGCTAACCCTGCACTGCTCTTTAAGCCCTACGCAGCTTCATTTCCGCTGCAACTCAACCCAAGCTCGTCCATTTTTGATCAAGTCTCTAAAGGGGATGTCCTATTTCACCAGCCCTTTGAGAGCTTTGACGGGGTCTTGGCTTTTTTGAGAGAGGCCGTAAACGATCCCAATGTCCTTGCCATCAAACAAACGATATACCGAACGGGATCCAACTCAGAGTTGATGGATTTGCTCAGGCAAGCCGTTATCAAGGGCAAGGAGGTCACCGCGGTGGTTGAACTCAAAGCTAGGTTTGACGAAGAGGCCAATATCAACTGGGCCGACCGTTTGGAGCAAATCGGTGCCCAAGTGGTTTACGGTGTCGTTGGACTTAAAACCCACGGCAAAATGCTCTTGATCACTCGAAGAGAGGGCAAGCACCTTAGACATTACGCGCATCTGTCCACCGGTAACTACAATCCAGTGACGGCAAAGCTATATACCGATATTAGCTTTTTAACCAAAGACCCCGCGATCACCGGGGACGTGGAAAACATTTTTATTCACCTTGCCAGTCAAAGCACGTTGCCTAAGCTTAAAACGATTTGGCTCGCTCCTTTTGATTTGCAAAATAAACTAATTGCCATCATTGACCGTGTTGCCAAGGGGGTCAAGGCAGGCGTAGAGGGCAGGATCGTTTTAAAAATGAACTCCCTCACCGATGAGCGCTTGGCGTTCGCCTTAATACAAGCGGCAAGGTGGGGCGTACGCATTGACCTCATCGTTAGAGGGGCTTGTATTTTGCCGGCCCAAGTTCCAGGTGTCTCAGAGCGGATTAAAGTTAGATCCGTAGTAGGGCGTTTTCTGGAACACACAAGAGTCTTTTATTTCAGAACCGGCGAGGAGGAGAGTCTTTTCTTATCCAGCGCAGATTGGATGAACCGCAATATGCTCAGGCGCATTGAGTTGGTGTGGCCCATTAAGGATGAAAAACTTAAACGCCGCGTTATAGATGAATGTTTGGTCGCCTATTTGTTAGACTCCAAAGATGCTTGGGAGTTAGGCGCAAACGGTGAATACACCCCAGTGATTGGAAAAACAAAAGGTCCCGCACTAAGCGCTCAACAAGCCTTAATGGGGCGCTACGCCGCAAGGAGTATTTAGATGGATCTTATCTTATGGAGACACGCTGAAGCCTTTGAAGCCGAGGGTAGTGAGGACGATATGACTCGTTCTTTGACCCCAAGGGGAGAGCGTCAAGCTACGAGAATGGCTCATTGGTTGGATCGTCAACTGCCTGAGGGGGTAAGGATTTTGTGCAGTCCAGCTAAAAGAGCCGAACAAACTGTCATCGCACTGGGTAGAAAATACAAAATAAGAGACGAACTCTCACCTCAAAGCCAGCCAGATCAAGTGCTCGAGTTGGCTCAGTGGCCCAACAACAAGAACTCAGTTTTGATTGTGGGACATCAACCCTTTTTAGGTCAAACCGTTGCAAGGCTCTTATCCCTTCCTTCGGGAGAGTGCTCGATTCGAAAGGGTGCAGTGTGGTGGCTTAGAGCGAGACAAAAAGATGAGGAGCTCCAAACAGTCCTTATCTCTGTGCAAGCAGCTGAAATGCTTTGATAAAGCCGTGAATTTTTTCTTTAAGGCGTAATTTCTAGCTCAAAAGTCCACGTGGTCTTTTGCCAAGCCGTGATTTCTTCTTTAAGAAGATGAGTCGATTGGGGGTATTTCTCACTCCAACCTTTGTCAATTGCGAGTCTAAACACGCGGTTGGCCTCGCTCACCAAACTCAGTTTAAGGGACTCAAAGTCAGGGTCTCTTCTCGCATGGCACAAAATCACTGCCAAACGAAGTGAGAGCAACTGCTTGATCAGACCTGTGTTGTTAAAGTCAGCCTCTAATTTTCTCAGTTTACCCCTATGCCCCAACACCAGCAACGACAGTCTGTGCAACTCAGAGGAGGCGAACCCGGGCGCATCCGTATTGTCTAAAAAGTAGGCCCCGTGTTTGTGGTAATCGCTGTGGGATATGAGCTTGCCGATCTCATGTAAGCTACTCGCCCATTCGATTTTTTGTTTGAGTTTGTTGGCGTCTCCGGTCTTTGTGTCATCAATCAACTGGTCTACAAAAAACTGTGCAACTTTATTGACTCTGCTGGACTGAGCGCTGTCCAAAGCAGCAACCCTGCTGAGCCGGGAGACTGTGGACCCGCGAATATCAGTGGTGAAGTCCGCTCGGTCTAGCATGTCATACATCACACCGTGCCTAAGTGCTCCTTGGGCAAGGTGGAGCTCATCAATTTCAAGTAAATCAAAGAGTGCGCTCAGCACACTGATACCGCCTCCGATAACAGCTTTCCTGTCCTCTTTAAGCCCTTCAAGCTTTAATTTATCGTTAAATTGCGCGCGTATCATGGAGCGCTTAAGCCAGTTAAGACTGTCTCTGTTGATCACCGAGGCAGACCAACCCGCGTACCCCAAAATATCTGCCACTGCACCCACAGTGCCTGATGAGCCGTAAGCAACGTCCCATTCACGCCGTGGATACCTGGTGATAGCTTCGTCCAAGATTGCTTTTGCCGCAACCTCGGCAGTTTTGAAGGCCTGAGTTGTGTACTCACCTTCAGGAAAATACTTCATGCTCCAGGCCACACTACCTACCCGGTATGACTCCAAAATCTTTGCATCAAGGCCAGTGCCAATGATTAGCTCAGTCGAGCGCCCGCCGATGTCAATCACGAGCCGTTTGTCGGTGTTATTTGGAAGTAAATGGGAGACACCTAGGTAGATAAGTCGAGCCTCCTCGCGCCCAGAAATCACCTCAATTGGAAAGCCAAATACCTTTTGAGCTGTTTCTAAAAAAAAGTCCCTGTTTCTGGCTTCTCTAAGAGTTTGGGTAGCAACAGCTCGGACTTGTGTTTTTTTGAACCCCGACAGACGCTCAGCAAACCTTCCCAAGCAATCCCAGCCCCTTTGCATGGCCTCAAGAGTTAAATTTCTGTCCTCATCCAAGCCGTTACCTTGTCGAACCGTTTCTTTTATATATTCGTTCCGGTTGATCTGACCATGGTCAAAGCGACCAATTTCAAGCCTATAACTGTTGCTGCCCAGATCGATACCGGCTATTTGAGTGCCATTTTGCATAGGAATGAAATCTTAAGTGTTGTTTGTGACTAAACTGTGACTTTTCGTCAAATATGACAAAATAATGTCAAATTGTTGAATGTCACAAAATCGTCATTTTTAGGGTTTACAGTAGGTTGTTACCCGAAGTTTACCAACTCTTGGTTTAAAACTTCCCACCAGCTTTCAATTCAACAAAGGACCCACCCATGATCAACCGTTTCGCCTTAAAAATAGTTGCCGCTGTAGCTTTGAGTTTATCGGCCTGTGCTTTTGCTCAACAAGTAACTGGCGCTGGAGCAAGCTTTCCAGCCGATATCTACTTTAAATGGGCCAGCGATTACAACAAAGAAACTGGCGTAAAAATCAACTATCAATCTATTGGCTCTGGCGCTGGTTTGAACCAAATTGATGCCAAAACCATTGATTTCGGTGCTACCGACATGCCCCGCACCGACGAGGACCTGGCCAAGAAAGGTCAAATGCAGTTTCCAACAGTTATTGGCGGCGTTGTGCCCGTCATCAACGTGGCTGGTATAAACCCCGGACAGTTGCGTTTATCAGGCGAAGTGCTTGCCAATATCTATTTGGGTAAGATCGGTAAGTGGAACGACGCAGCAATCAAAGCGTTGAACCCAACTCTTAATTTACCTGATGCAGAGATCACCTCTATTCGTCGCTCTGATGGCTCTGGAACGTCCTTCCTATTTACAGACTATCTGAGCAAGGTCAGCCCTGAGTGGAAAGAAAAGGTCGGTGCGGGTACAGCCGTGAACTGGCCTAACATTGCAAACGCCGCTGCCGGCAAGGGTAACGACGGTGTTGCTAAATACGTGAACAGCCTCCCCAACTCAATTGGTTACGTTGAGTACGTGTACGTTAAGAAAAACAAGATGAATTTTTCTAGCCTCAAAAATGCAGCCGGTAACTTTGTAGAGCCAAGCGAGGCGGCTTTCAAATCTGCAGCTTCAGGCGCAAACTGGGCAAAATCTTTCTACCAAATTTTGACCAATCAAAATGAAAAAGAAGCTTGGCCAATTACAGGTGCAACCTTCATCGTGATGTACAAAACTCAGGACAAGCCAGAAGTTGCTTCACAGGTTTTGAAATTCTTTGACTGGGCTTACAAAACAGGCGACAAAAGCGCTGACTCGCTTGACTTTGTGGTAATGCCTAATTCAGTTAAGGAAGAAATTCGTCATGCATGGGGACAAATTAAAGACGAATCAGGCAAGCCTATCTCTTTTAAATAATTTATTGATCATTTGTAGACCCAAACGGTCTTTATCCAAGAAGGCTTATAACCATAAGCCTCAATTAAAGTAGCTTTAATCAGGGGAGTTTATCTTTTGTCAATTTCATCTATCAATCCTCAAAAGAACTCTCTTGATTCGGCGAATTACTCTCACTTTAAAGATCGCACCATGGACGTTCCACCATCACCAAAAAGCACCAGGTACTCAAGCCTTGCAGACCAGGTATTTGGTTTTTTAGCACTCTTGTCGGTTTGCTTCACACTGCTTGTACTGTTTGGTATCCTCTTCTCCTTGGTTCTTGGCGCGTGGCCAGCCATTGATCACTTTGGCCTGGGTTTTTTAACCAGTACGCTTTGGGATCCTGTGAAGCAGGAGTTTGGCGGGCTTGTGATGATCTACGGCACCATCGCAACTTCCATTATTGCTCTTGCTGTTGCAGTGCCGGTTAGCTTTGGAATAGCGATTTTCCTAACCGAGTTGTCTCCGAGCTGGCTTAAACGTCCCCTTGGAACTGCCATAGAACTTTTGGCCGCTATCCCCTCTATTGTTTACGGTATGTGGGGTC
>DAIUEA010000065.1:5283-8510 GCA_036845365.1 Limnohabitans sp.
TTATTCTTGCCATCATGATCATACCGTTCATATCATCTGTCATGCGTGATGTGTTTGAAGTAACTCCGCCCCTTTTAAAGGAATCCGCTTACGGCCTGGGGGCAACGACTTGGGAAGTTATTAGCAAAGTCGTACTGCCTTATACAAAAGCAGGTGTTGTGGGAGGTGTGATGCTTGGATTAGGTCGCGCGCTTGGTGAGACGATGGCGGTCACCTTTGTTATCGGTAACATAAATCAACTGAGCTCAATGAGTCTTTTCTCCGCCGCAAATAGCATCACCTCCGTTTTGGCTAGTGAGTTTGCAGAAGCTTCGGAGGGCTTACACAAGGCCTCACTGATTTATTTAGGGCTCGTTTTGTTCTTCATCACCTTTGTGGTTCTCTCGTTATCAAAAGTCATGTTGGCACAACTTCGTAAAAGTGAGGGCACAAAATCATGACCCAAACCGAAATGTTGAATGATCCCAAATACCAAAAATTTGTGGCTCGTAACAGAGTTAACAAAGTTGCACTGGTCTTATCTGTCTTAGCAATGGGCTTTGGCTTATTGTGGCTAGTCTGGATTTTGTATGAAACACTTGTGCTTGGCATAGGTGGGCTAAGTTTTGCCACACTGACCCAAGATACACCCAACCCAGGAGAGGAGGGTGGGGGACTTGCAAATGCCATCTTTGGCTCATTTTTAATGGTCTCTATTGCCACACTGATAGGCACTCCGATTGGAATTATGGCGGGCATTTACTTAGCAGAATACAACCCCAAAGGGGCCTTGTCAGTTATTACTCGCTTTGTAAATGATATTTTGCTATCAGCCCCCTCAATTGTGATTGGACTGTTTGTCTACAACATGCTCTTGTTTGCGCACTTTAAGGCTTTCTCGGGTTGGGCTGGCTCGATAGCCCTTGCGTTGATTGTGATCCCCGTTGTGATCAGAACAACCGAGAATATGTTGTCCTTGGTGCCCCCAGGTTTAAGAGAGGCTGCTTATGCGTTAGGTACTCCTAAGTGGAAAGTAATCATCAGCATCACCCTTCGCTCCGCTCAGGCAGGCGTCGTAACCGGCGTCTTGCTCGCAGTTGCTCGCATCTCAGGTGAGACCGCCCCTTTGTTGTTAACCGCTTTGAGCAATCAATTTTGGTCAGCTGATCTCAGCTCACCCATGGCCAGTTTACCGGTCACTATCTTTAAATTTGCGATGAGTCCCCACGAAAATTGGCAACAACTTGCTTGGGCCGGCGTCTTTTTAATCACCATTGCCGTGTTGGGTTTGAACATTTTGGCGCGTTCGATCACGAGTCAAAAAAATTAAAAATTAAAGCCAAAATTATTAAAGGAAATTAGTCATGCAAGCAGCAGTCGCAAACAAAGCAAAACTCACCGTCAAAGATTTAAATTTTTACTACGGTAAGTTTCACGCCCTTAAAAACATAAATCTTGAAATCCCGGAAAATCAGGTTACCGCTTTCATTGGTCCTTCGGGTTGCGGGAAATCGACTCTTTTGCGGACTTTCAACCGCATGTTTGAGCTCTACCCCGAGCAGCGAGCTGAAGGAGTCATTGAGCTAGATGGTGAGAACTTGTTGACCTCTCAATTGGATATTTCTCTAATTCGCGCAAAAGTCGGCATGGTCTTTCAAAAACCAACCCCTTTTCCTATGTCAATCTATGACAACATTGCCTTTGGGGTTCGTTTGTTTGAAGATCTGAATACGAGTGATATGGATGACCGAGTAGAGTGGGCACTCAAAAAAGCGGCTCTTTGGACGGAAGTCAAAGACAAACTTAACCAAAGTGGTAGCGGCTTATCCGGTGGTCAGCAACAACGGCTTTGTATCGCAAGGGGCATAGCCATCAAGCCTGAGGTGTTGTTATTAGATGAGCCCTGCTCAGCGCTGGACCCCATCTCCACTGCTAAAGTGGAGGAGTTGATCATTGAGCTCAAGCAAGACTATACGGTCGTGATCGTGACACACAATATGCAACAAGCAGCCCGTTGCAGCGACTTTACGGCTTACATGTATTTGGGTGACTTGGTTGAATTTGGTCCCACTGAGCAACTTTTCTTCAAGCCTCAGCGCAAAGAAACTGAGGATTACATCACAGGACGTTTTGGTTGATATTTTTTAGTCTTCCGCACGAGTAAAAGTAAAGCTTTATAAGGATTTTTTATGCCAGATAAACATTTATCGACACAGTTTGACAGCGAGATAAACGAAGTATGCTCAAGAGTAATGGAAATGGGTGGGCTCGTTGAGTCCCAGATTAGACAATCTGTTTACTCTTTGTCTCAACTCAGCACTGAAGTTACGGATCAGGTCGCTGAGGCTGAAGATAAAGTCAATGCCATGGAGATTGAGATAGACCGTGAGCTCACCTCCATCATCGCTAGACGTCAACCCACTGCAAAAGATTTGCGCTTGCTTATGGCTATATCCAAGATTACGGCTAACTTAGAGCGTGTGGGGGACGAAGCGCAAAAGATTGCAAAAATGGTTAAATCGATTATCCAAGGCGGAGCACCTCGCAAGCTCCCCTCATCTGAGCTTAGACTTGCAACTGAGATGGCTAGCAGCCAACTCAGAAAGGCACTTGATGGGTTTGCTAGGCTAGATACGCAGTCAGCCGCTTTGATTTTGAAAGAGGATGATCTAATCGATCAAGAGTTTGACGGTTTTGTTAGAAAACTGATCACTTATATGATGGAAGACCCTAGAACGATTTCTGCAAGCCTTGACTTACTCTTTATTGCTAAAGCGATTGAGCGTATTGGGGATCATGCAAAGAACATTGCTGAGTGCATCATTTACATCGTCAAAGGTGCTGATATCCGGCACACTTCCATTGCCGAGATTGAGTCCTCAGTTTTATAATAAGGACGAGATCTTTATTTCATAATTTTTTTAAAAAACCATGCGCTCACACTTACCCAGAGTTTTAATAGTTGAGGATGAGAAATCGATTGCGGAGTTAATATCGGTTAATCTACGTCATAACGGATTTACCCCAATTTGGTCTGAAGACGGAGATACCGCACAACGAGAAATCGACTCTGTTTTACCAGATGTCATTTTGTTGGACTGGATGTTACCCGGTCAAAGCGGGGTCACTCTAGCTAAGAAATGGCGTGCAGATCCGAGAATAAAGTCGGTTCCTATTTTGATGTTGACTGCAAGGGGTGATGAGAACGATAAAGTGATGGGTTTAGACGCGGGCGCAGATGACTACAT
>DAIUEA010000066.1:0-8444 GCA_036845365.1 Limnohabitans sp.
CCTCTTGGATGTCAATGGTGATTTTTTTGGCGATGGCTTTTTGGAGTTTTCTGGGCTTGACTTTTAAGACCCGACTGTCAGGAATGATGACAGCTGCGCTTGCTCCCACTGGCGCAATTTTTGCATTCCTCTCCCTTTGGACTGGAGCCATGTGGGGCAAGCCAATGTGGGGGGCGTGGTGGGTGTGGGACGCAAGACTCACCTCAGAGCTGATTTTATTCTTTCTCTACTTGGGCTACATCGCGCTTACCTCCGCCATTGAGAATCCCGCTCGACGTGACAAGGCGGGCGCAATTTTGAGCCTAGTGGGCTCAATCAATGTGCCGATCATTTATTTTTCTGTTGTATGGTGGAACACTTTGCACCAAGGGGCGTCAGTTTCCATGACCAAGGCACCAAGTATGGCGCATCAAATGCTCGCTGCAATGCTCTTGATGGCTTTGGCTTTTTGGGTTTACTCGGTGGCAATTGCGTTTTACAGAGTAAGAACCATCATACTGGAGAGAGAGTACGGCGCTTCTTGGGTGCAAGAGTTGTATGGGGTGTAGTGTATTCAAACAACCCATAAAGATTTGAGTGGAATGGTTTAGGCGTTTCTAAGGGCTTACTTTTCAGTGTCATGACGTTGATTGAAAATGGCACAGTTTTTCAAATTTATGGATTTAGGATGTGATCAATGTACTGGAACAGTTGGACAGAGTTTTTCTTGATGGGCGGATACGCTTTTTATGTATGGAGCAGTGTTGTGGTGACGTTTGCGCTCCTGGCCCTAGAGGTGGCACAAGCTATAAACTCTAGAAAAGCAGCTCTTCATTGGGTTAAAGCTCAAAAAAATATAGTTCAATAACTTTTAACTAAAATTAATGAAAGCTAGACAAAAAAGATTTTGGTTCATCCTAAGCGCCATTTTGGTGCTTTGCATAGCGGCTGCGTTTGTACTGAACGCATTTCAAAGCAATTTGGTATTTTTCTTCACGCCCTCTCAAGTATTTAAGGGCGAGGCACCTAAGAACCGGCTATTTAGAATAGGGGGAATGGTCAAGGAGGGGACTTTAAAGCGGGGGAATGATGAAATTGAATTCGTAGTCACCGATTTTTCAAATGATGTGGTGGTCCACTACTCAGGCTTGTTGCCCGATTTATTTAAAGAGGGCAAAGGAGTGGTTGCTCAGGGACGCTTGAACAACGAGAACGTCATGAGTGCGACCGAGGTGTTGGCCAAACACGATGAAAATTATATGCCCCCTGAAGCCAAGGCAGCGATTGACAAAGCAGCTGTTGAGCGAGCCTCTAAAACATTAAAAGCGAACCCTTAATAATGGCGTCTACATTCAAAATGATTTTGATTAAATTGAGGTTTTACAAATGATTGCTGAGCTAGGCCAATTCGTTTTGATATTGGCACTGATCGTCGCCTTTTTACAGTTCGTTTTGCCGATGGCCGGCTCTTTGAGCGAACAACATGCTTGGCAATACCTTGCGAGACCGACTGCGTGGTTGCAGTTTGTGTTGGTGGCCATCTCCTACGGGTGCTTGTTGACAGGTTTTTTGAGGGATGATTTTTCGATCACCTATGTGGCAGATCATTCCAATCACCTTTTACCCCTCCCTTATAAATTTGCAGCAGTTTGGGGGGGACATGAGGGCTCGTTGATGCTGTGGGTTTTGTTCTTATCGATTTGGACCTCATTGGTGGCTTATTTTTCAAAAAGTCTTCCCATTGAGATCATATCCAGAGTGCTCAGTGTGCTTGGATTTATTTCGACTGGTTTTTTGCTTTTTATACTGTTCACTTCCAATCCGTTTTTGAGATCACTGCCAGCCCCGTTGGATGGCCATGATCTCAATCCACTGCTACAAGATCCAGGACTTGTGATTCACCCGCCCATGCTCTACATGGGCTATGTGGGAATGTCAGTTTCTTTTGCCTTTGCCATAGCTGCATTAATTACGGGGCGATTGGACTCTGCTTGGTCTAGGTGGTCCAGACCCTGGACTGTGATTGCATGGTCTTTTTTGACCCTGGGTATTGGGCTTGGATCTTGGTGGGCTTATTACGAGTTGGGTTGGGGGGGGTGGTGGTTTTGGGATCCTGTTGAAAACGCATCCTTAATGCCATGGTTGGTATCGACGGCGTTGATTCACTCTTTGATGGTGACTGAGAAAAGAGGAGGCTTCAAGGCCTGGACTGTGTTGCTCGCCATAGCCGCATTTTCCTTATCTCTTTTAGGAACCTTTTTAGTCCGCTCAGGTGTCTTAACTTCAGTTCACGCATTTGCTTCAGACCCTACGCGGGGCATATTTGTACTTTGCTTTTTAGCTATTGTGGTGGGATCTTCTTTGATGTTGTTTGCATGGCGTGCGCCAAAGGTCACGCTCGGTGGCTCAATGGGCTTACTCTCCAAAGAGACTTTTTTATTGCTCAACAGTGTGATCTTGGCGGTCTCTACAGGGGCCGTCTTGTTGGGAACGCTTTATCCGCTAGTCATAGACGCGCTGAACCTTGGGAAATTATCCGTTGGCCCTCCTTACTTTAATCTTGTGTTTGCTCCCCTGATGGTGCCATTGCTGTTCATTTTGATTCCGGGCACAGTTGCCAAGTGGAGGAGTGCAAGCGTCAAAGAGATCATGATGGAGCTCAAGTGGATAGCACTTCTTAGTTTAGCGCTGGGAGCGGGTTTGCCGTTCCTCATTGGTGAATGGTCTTTTGGGGTGTTTCTTGGATGGACCTTGGGGCTTTGGGTGGGGCTTGGAACACTGCAGCATATTGTTCAACGCGCTTTGAGGCCCGGGCGCATTGGGGGATCCTTTTGGGGCATGCAGTTGGCTCATTTGGGTCTTGCCGTTTTGGTGCTAGGTGTGACTGGAGTGAAGTCCTTTGAGGTAGAGAAAGACGTAAAAATGTCCATAGGAGACGAGGTTACTATTTCACCTTATGTCTTTAAGCTGACAGATATAGTTGAGATCAAAGGCCCTAACTACAAAGCCTATCAAGCTCAAATCGATGTGCTCAAGTCAGGTCAAAAGATTGAACAACTCAAGCCAGAGAAAAGACGCTACGCCTCCTCTGCGATGGCGATGACGGAGGCAGCGATCAGCACAAACTTGTGGCGTGATTTGTATGTCTCTTTGGGAGACCCTTTGCCAGGAAGCGCTCAGCAGTGGAGCATGCGCGTGTACTACAAACCCTTTGTGCCTTGGCTGTGGGTTGGTGTCTTGATGATGGTCTTAGGGGGAGTTTTGGCCGCATTTGACAGAAGGTACCGCAGGCTGAGAACCTCAAATCCGGTGCAAACTGCGGCTCAAATGGCCTCCTCTTTTGGGGATCAAGGCGAGAGCCTGCAGGGCACCTCTTATGGACAAGTTGTACCTGAGCTGAATGGGCTCAATCCAGTCTTAGAGACAAAGCAGTTTTAATGAAAAAATTTCTCATCCCGCTTTTACTCTTCGCTGTCTTAGTGCTTTTCTTAGGAGCAGGCCTAAGAAGAGACCCGCACGAAATTCCCTCTCCCCTCATCAACAAGGCAGCCCCCAATTTCTCACTGCAAACCTTAAACGGTTCGACCCCTTTTAGTCCCCAGCAATTTAAGGGGAAGGTTTGGATGCTCAATGTGTGGGCTACTTGGTGTGTGAGTTGTCGGCAAGAGCATCCCGTTTTGGTTGCTTTCTCCAAACAAATTGGTGTTCCCATAGTGGGCCTGAGTTACAAGGAAATTCAACCTCAAGATGATCCTGAGAAAAAATTAGATTTAGCGTCTCAACTCAAACTTGCAAGAGAGCGGGGTAGTGTTTGGTTAGAGAAACACGGCAACCCCTACACCTTATCTGTGATGGATTTAGACGGACGTGTTGGTATCGATTACGGTGTGTACGGCGTGCCTGAGACCTATATCATTGACAAAGAGGGTATTATTCGGTTCAAGCAAATTGGTCCCGTCACCCCTCAAACCCTTTCAGAGACGATGATTCCAATTATTCGAAGTTTGGAGAACTCTTGAATCGATTGACAATAAAAAAATCCCTTTCTCCAAAGTTAGCACTTGCAAAGAGCTTACTGAGATCTGTGATGATTAGCTCTTTGTTAGTGCTTAGCGCCGGCGCTCCAAGCGTTTATGCAAAAGAGGCAGAGCCAATGGCCAATGATGTTCAGGTTGAAGCAAGGTTGGTTCATATTGCTGAAGAACTGCGGTGTTTGGTTTGTCAAAACGAGTCGCTTTCTTCCTCACATGCAGATTTGGCGGAGGATTTGAGAGCGCAGGTGAGAGAGCAAATTGTGAGTGGTAAGTCGGACCAAGAGATCAAGGATTATTTAGTCGAGCGGTATGGAGACTTTGTGCTTTACCGCCCCGTTGTAAAACCAATGACTTGGTTGCTGTGGTTTGGGCCCTTTGCGGGCTTGTTGATTGCTCTGTTGGGTTTGGGAATATCCATCAAGAGAAGAAATGAGAAAATTCAAGAAAAGTCGGCTGTCCTTGCAGCCCATTCAACCCATTCAGATAATGACCCAGATAGCGATCAGCAAACCATGCAGTCCCAAGATTTTAGAGAGCCTGGATTGGGTGAACCCACACATCTAGAGCCAGACTCGAAGTCTGAGTTAGATCCACAACCATCCTTGAAGCAACCGATCTCCACCGCTCACTCAAAAGCATAAGGAATAATGTGAACGAGTCTAATTTATTTATAACTACTGCTTTGGTATTAATGGGGTTGGTGATTATTTACTTTTGGGCGGCACTTAAGTCCTCTATTTACAAATCTCGTTCTAAGCCCCACGGCGCAAAAGACGCCATGATGGCCAACGTGGCTGTATACCGAGAGCAGCTCACAGAGCTTGCGGCTGAGTTTGAGTTGGGGCGTATGAATGAGGCTGAGTTTGAAGTGGCCAGGGAGGAGTTGGCACAACGTTTGATGGAAGATTCACAGTCCTCGCTCGTTAATCCCCCACAGGCTGATCAAACAGCTAAGGGTATAAGTGCATTTGCGCCAAATGACTCAGCCTCGCTGGCCTCTCAAAAGGTCCTTACCCCCTGGATCAGATGGACCATGCCAGCGTTAACTGTTTTGATCCCCGCCATTGCAATAGCAATGTATTTCTCCATCGGAAGCCCAGGTGCATTGGACTTTGTCGACACTCAAGATACCACAGCAGATGAAGCCTTTACCCCCGAGAAATTAGCCCAAATGGCAGTTGAGCTCAACCAACGCTTGGCCCAGGAGCCCAACAACGCAGATGGATGGGTCATGCTTGCAAGAGTTGAGAGGTCTTTGTCTCATTTTGAGAGTGCAGAAAAAGCGTTAACCAAATCGCTTAGTTTGAGTGAGAATCAGGACGTTCAAATCGAGCGCGCTGAGGTGCTTGCACAAATAAACCACGGAAGTTTCAAGGGCGAGCCCTGGGCAATTATCTTAAAAATACTCAAAGCCAATCCTGATCAAGGAAACGCCTTGTTGTTGGCGGGCAGTGCAGCTTTCTCAGAGAACCGCTATTCTGAAGCTTTGAAATACTGGCAAAGAGTGCAGGCTATCGTCCCCCCCGACTCTCCCGACGGTTTGGCTTTAGCTGAGGCAATCTCCAAGGCGCAAGACAGGGCGGGAATCAAACACGCCGCACCTCCTACATCCCCTGCACCCCCTGCACCCTCCACAAACTCCAGCGCTGATCCGACCCAAGCGCAGGTAAAAAGTAATCAAAAAAGCGGCGCTAACTCTGCAAATTTAATGGGAAGAGTTTTAGCATCTAGTGCGTTAGCCACAAAAATACACCCTACGGACACAGTCTTTATTTATGCAACCGCCGTCTCCGGCTCCAGGATGCCGCTTGCGATGATAAAAACGAGTGTTGATAAACTGCCCTTTGATTTTGTGCTGAACGACAGCAACGCCATGAACCCCTCGGCTGTCTTATCCTCAGCTACGGAGGTATTGGTCAAAGCCAGAATCTCAGCCTCAGGTAACGCAATGCCTCAACCGGGAGACTACGGAGTTACGATTGGACCCGTCAAGATTGACACTAAAAATATAAATCTGACAATTTCCGAGCCTTTAAAGTAAAAAGATCATATTTTTTTCAAAATATGATCTTGACACGGCCTGACGTTCAAAGACTCTTGAAACTAAGTCGTCCCTCAGCTCATCAGTAAACCGCGTGAGCGCGCAAAATGCAGAGTCTGTGTTCGACTCTTTACGCCTAGTCTTCTAAAGAGTCTCCACAAATGAACCTTGACGGTGTGCTCGCTGATGTTCAGCTCGGCAGCAATGTCTCTATTGCTCAAACCTCTGTCGAGCATGAGTATGAGTTGCTTTTGTCGTTTCGACAGTTTGGTGTCTCCAGGAGTTGGTGTAGTGCCCTCTTCGCCCTCTTCATCATCCACGTGCAAAAGATCTTGAATTGCGTTGGAAATATCGTTAGAGCTAGAAGTTTTCTCTAAATAAAGATCTGCGCCTGCCTCTAAACAGGCCTCCTTGGCTTCCCCGGCTGGCATAGCTGAGAACACCACCAACGGTGCTGTGGGGTACATGCCCTTGATCTCAGCAATCGCGCTTGCTCCCTTAATACCGGGTAACAACAAATCAAGGATAAAGAGTTCGGGCTCACCGTTTTTAATCAACGCTGCCTGTAGTTCGCTGTACCTATCGAGCTCCACCACCTTAGATGCAGGGTGAATTCTTCTCAGCAACATGCCTATGGCTTGTCTTACTAGGGGGTGGTCATCAATTATGTATAAACTCATTTTTGTTTCTCCCGGATTATGAATAATTTAAACCCATCGCAGAGCGCACATCTTGCATGGTGGCTTGTGCTACGCGGCGAGCTTTCTCAGTGCCCATCTCTACAATCTCTTTAACAATCTTTGAATTTGACATATACGGCTCAGCCCGCTCGAGCATAGGTTGTTGCTCTTTTAGTATGCCATTTATCACCGGCTCCTTGCATTCTAAGCAACCGATCCCAGCTGTTGTGCAGCCCGTTTGTACCCAAGCCCTAGTCTCATCACTTGAATATAAAAGATGGAATTGCCAGACCGGACATTTATCGGGATCTCCGGGATCGTTTCTTTTGACCCGAGCTGGATCTGTTGGCATACGCCTGATTTTGTGCTCAAGACTGGACTTTTCTTCTCGAATTGCAATGGAGTTGTTATAACTTTTACTCATCTTGGCCCCGTCCAATCCAGGCACTTTACTGGCCTGGGTTAAGAGAGCTTGAGGCTCTAACAAAATCTCCTGCCCAGTGCCTTTAATGTATCCGGCTAAACGCTCCTTATCGTGTGCGCTTAAATGCTCCTGCTCATAGACAAACCCAAGCGCTCCCTCCAAGGCCTTAGAGTCCCCTAGTTCTTGAAATTTCTTTCTAGACTTTTCAAGCCTTTTGACGCTCTCAGCGGGGAGACTGGACAAGACACGTTTGATTTGGTCCTCATAATCAAACTCTCGCCCATAGAGATGGTTAAATCGTCTAGCCACCTCTCGGGTTAACTCCACATGGGAGGCTTGGTCTTCGCCTACTGGAACGTATTTGGCCCTATAGATCAAAATATCAGCGGCTTGGAGCAAGGGGTAGCCTAAAAAACCATAGGTGGACAGATCGCGGTCTTTTAGCTTCTCTTGTTGATCCTTATAAGTGGGTACTCTTTCTAACCAGCCGATAGGAGTTCCCATGGATAAAAGCGTAAAGAGTTCGGCGTGTTCGGGTATCTTACTTTGTAAAAAGAGGGTGCATTGCTTCGGATCTAGACCAGCTGCCAACCAATCAATGACCATCTCGAATACATTTTTTTCAATGATTTCACGGTTTTCGTAGTGCGTTGTGAGAGCGTGCCAATCGGCCACGAAGTAATAGCAATCCATTTCGGACTGCAAACGCACCCAGTTTTTAAGAGCACCGTGATAGTGACCTAAGTGAAGGGCTCCGGTTGGGCGCATGCCTGATAAAACGCGTTCTCTCATGAATTAATGGAAAAAAAGTTCGATGGGCCTCAAAGCCAGGTCTAACGCCGAGAAAGTCAGTCCCATGATAGGGGACATCCAAACCGGGTTGATTACATTTAGAAAAACCATAGCCATAACTATATAAAACCCATAGGGTTCAATGCGGGCAAAGTCCATTGCCATTTTGCGGGGCAAGAGTCCAACTACGACTCTTCCCCCGTCCAAAGGGGGGACAGGGAAAAGATTAAATGCAAACATCACAATGTTGACCATTACACCTGCTTTGCACATTTCTAGAAAAAACATTTCATTGAAATTTATTCCCAGCAATACATAAAGCGCAATGCCCCAGATAAAGGCCTGTAATAAATTCATCACAGGACCTGCAAGGGCCACCCAAATCATGTCTCTTTTCGGGTTGCGCAAATCACCAAAACGCACTGGCACAGGCTTGGCAAAGCCAAAGAGGAAATTACCGCCCGTGACCAAATAAACAATCAAGGGCATCACTA
>DAIUEA010000067.1:0-8398 GCA_036845365.1 Limnohabitans sp.
AATTTAAATGTTATCGCGTCCAGTTTAGCCGTTAGTTTGGGTATGTTGCTCAGTACGAGCATTACCGCGCAGGCTGCGGATAAATTCAAAATTGGGTTTATCACTGACATGTCAGGCCCCTATGCCGATGCAGAGGGTAAAAACGGGGCACTTGCCATTCAAATGGCAATTGATGACTTTGGTGGCAAAGTGCTTGGAATGCCTATTGAGCTTTTAACAGCCGATCATCAAAATAAACCCGACATCACATCCGCCAAGGTGCGTGAGTGGATTGATACGGACGGTATCACGTTGGTTTTTGGTGGTACCAACTCAGGCACTGCGATTGCTGCTGCTGGTGTTGCGCAGGAGAAGAAACGAGTCTATATTAATAACGGCGCAGGCTCATCCGTACTAACCAATGCCCAGTGCTCCCCCTACACGGTTCATTACGCCTATGACACGGTTGCACAGGCCAAGGGTACTGCATCAGCGGTGTTGGATCAAGGCGGTAAAAGCTGGTATTTCTTAACTGCCGATTATGCGTTTGGACAAGCCTTAGAGGCTGATACGACTGCAGTTATCAAGGCAAAGGGGGGACAAGTTTTAGGAAGCGTTAAACACCCATTGAATGCTTCAGATTTTTCTTCCTTCCTCCTTCAAGCTCAAGGCTCTAAGGCGCAAGTGTTGGGTATGGCAAACGCCAGCACAGACACGATGAACGCAGTAAAGGCCGCTCAAGAATTCGGCATTAATAAGACCATGAAAATTGCAGGTCTTTTGGTATTCATAACGGATATTCATGCGCTGGGCCTTAAGAGCACACAGGGTATGCTGATGACTGTTAGTTGGTACTGGGACTTAAACGACGAGACCAGGAAATTTGCAACACGGTTTTTTGAGAAGGCAAAGAGAATGCCAACGGCTATACAAGCTGCTGATTACTCAGCAACCATGAACTATTTGAAAGCAGTAGAGCAAGCAAAGACCCCCGATGCAGATACAGTTATGGGTGTTTGGAAGGGTATGAAAATGAAAGACTTTTACGGCTCTGGTCAAATTCGCGCTGATGGAAGCTACATACATGATATGTACCTTGTTCAAGTCAAGACACCGGCAGAATCGGTTAAGCCTTGGGATTACTTTAAAGTTGTTAAAAAACTGCCAGGGGATGAAATTTTTACAATCAAATCCGAGTCCAAGTGTGCTCTTTGGAAATAAACTTTGTTTTTTAAGAAAGATCTAAATCTAATGTAGGCCTGTTGGGCGAGATTTTTAAAAATAAAACCTTTTCTTAGAGATTTACGCCTCAAGAGATCATAGATCTTTTGGGGCGTTTTTATCATTTGGCTTATACTCATGGAGTGCTACCATCCGCAATTTGGATACTTCTATGACCTCTAAACCTCTTGATATCTCAAATGTCCTCAGATCCTCAGATTTAAGGATTCCGTGCTTTGCAGTGGTTTTAGCGTTAGTACTCATGCAAGGGTGCGCAACTAAGACCAACTTTGTCAAGGAAGGGGGAGATTATTCAACGGATAGCTCCCAGTGCAATGTGGAGCTTGTGAATGCCGAGCTAAATGCAAAGGACTCAGTCAAACCCAATGAGCTCAATACCCCCAAGTATTTGGAATACAAAAGTCCTTTCGAGTCATGTATGGTCTCAAAAGGATGGACACCTGAGAAAACCGAATTTAGATTAAATACATTAAAAATGACTTGGTGATCAGCTATCCACATGGATTGTGTTTAAGTTTATTTTCTAAAGTACCCATTAAGATTTTAGTTTTGCCTTTTGTTTGGCTCTCTTTTGCATAGCCTCAAACTCTGCGAGCTGTTTGTTGAGTTCCTCGAGCTGAGTTGTGAGCTCTTTATTTGCATTAGAAAACTTGTCTAAGGAGGCTGCGGATTCAGAGTTCTTAGTTTCTAAATCCTTTATTTTCTCTTCCAATTCTTTTATTTTTGCACCAGCGCTATTGAGCTCTTCAATTTGTTGAGACAGAGCGTTTTGGGCTTGTTGGGAGAGTTTGTAAGAAAAATAGGTTGCTCCACCTGCCCCAAGCGCTAAGACGGTTGAGAATGCTGTTAATATTTTGAAAACTGTGAGTGAACTAATTTTCATAATTTTGATAGAAAAGATAAAAGCAAGATTTGTTTTGTATGGGCTTTACTAAGCCAGAGCAAAATCCGGAGAATTTAATTATACTTTAGTATTAATTAGATCGGTGTATCAGCTATTTCACACCTAAATGTAGATCAAAAGCACAAACCTTTTATTAGGGCTTGTTTGTTTCTTAGCTATCTAGCCATTCGCAAAGCGGGCCCCATTGTTCATAATCGCTGGGGAAAGAAGACACATTTGCATCGAAAAGAGTGATCCCTTGGTTGGAGAACTTGCTGTAGTTTTGTGTGTCCCTGATATAGGTGAGTAAAAATATGTTCATCTTTTCGGCAAAGTCCATCAACTGGGTCCAAGATTTAGTGCGCGGATTCACCCTCATGGCTATAACCTGCACCTTGTTTTGATCTCTCGGGGCTTTACTTTTTAGATATTGAATGAAATCATAAGTGGCATGAATATCAAAGAAATTAGGCTGAAGGGGGACGACAATTTTATCGGCACGCTCAATCAGTTTTTCTAAGCGCCATCCAGAGATGCTGGCTGGGGTATCAATGACAATATGCGTGGTGTTCGCTGGAGCCTTGGCTGTTATGACAAGGTCAGCAGGGTGATCCCAAGAGTTAATGGTGGGCAATGTGCAGGGGCGGTTAAGAAGCCATTTTTTAGACGACTGCTGTACATCTGCATCTCCCAAAATCACATTGTGTTGGCTCTTTGCAAAATAGCCCGCAATGTTGGTGGATAAAGTGGATTTACCCACCCCTCCTTTGGGATTCATGACCACAACTGATTTCATAAGGTGAGACGTCGCTGACAAATAGTATGTTGATTAAGGTCGGATTGTTATTTTAGTAAAAATACCCCTTGTTTGCAATATTTTCAACCTTTCCTTAACCTAATGAGAAATTGCAAACCCGGTCGTTTTTTGTCTAGTTTTCCTATGGAGTAACTTTGACCTCTTTCCAAAACGCAACATAATTTTTGATGTGGGTTGCACCTTCTTTGGGCTCGGGATAAAACCAGGCGGCATCGGTGAGCATTTCGCCTTTAACAATGACTGAATAGTAGTTTGCAAGTCCCTTCCAAGGACAATTCGACTTGTGATTGCTGAATGTGATGAAATTTTTATCCACAGAGTCAGGGGGGAAATAATGATTCCCCTCTAACAACAGGGTGTTCTCACTTTCAGCAATTACTTGGTCATGCCAGATAGCTTTCATATGGGCCTAAAGTTTGGTCATTTTTTTGTAATATTTGCAAGAAATTCTTCATCGAGTCGTGCGCCCGTATAAAGTTCTATTTAAATTCTGTTCTTTTAGTTAAGATCGGCACAGTTTGCATTTTCTTTAAATCTTACCCCACAACAATAACTAAAATGTTTAAATGACTACAAAATACGGTCCAAATTTTTTAGAAGGTAAAAAGGGTCTCATCTTAGGCATTGCCAATGAGCAAAGCATAGCCTGGGGGTGCGCAAGGGAAATGGTCACCTGCGGGGCCAAAGTGGTGGCCTCTTGCCTAAACGACAAGGCCAGACCCCATGTTCAACCTCTCACAGATCCCTTGGGCATTGTGTTGGTGAACTGCAATGTGGAATCTCCACTGGAAATGGAGCATTTCGTACAAGTGGGGCTTGAACAGTTGGGAACTTTCGATTTTGTCATCCACTCCATCGCTTTCGCTCCCCTAGAAGATTTACACGGCAAAGTGGTTGACAGCTCCTCAGCAGGGTTTGCGAGAGCCATAGATGTATCTTGCCACTCTTTTGCAAGATTTGCAAAACTATGTGCGCCCCACATGAACCGGGGAGGCAGCATGCTTGCTATGACTTACCTTGGGTCCTCGGAGGTCATCCCCAACTACGGCATCATGGGGCCTGTAAAGGCCGCTCTTGAATCGATGGTGCGTTATTTGGCCGCAGAGTTGGGACCCAGTGGTATTAGAGTCCACGCGGTCTCTCCAGGACCACTTTTGACTCGTGCTGCCTCAGGTATAAACGGATTGACTGAGCTGATGAGGAGCTCTGCTATGAAGGCTCCTTTAAAGCGTTTGGCAACCCTTCAAGAGGTCTCCGATTTATGTGCTTTTCTTTGCTCTGACGCATCAAGCGGTATGACAGGCCAAACTATATTCGTTGATGCTGGCGCTCACGCTGTAGATTGAGTCTTAACCATCTCTTGGCTTTAATTAGTCTACCTTTTTTATAGTCAGAAGAAATTTGAATATACAAAATCATGAAAAACTTGATTCACACAAATCCTGAATGGATGGTTAGTTACGTTTACGATGAAATTAATGTGGGTGACACTGCTCAGTTAATTCGCACATTGACACTCTCAGATATTCAAGCCTTTGCAGCGGTCTCTGGAGACACCAATCCGGCGCATTTAGACCCAAATTTTGCCAATGCATCTTTATTCCACGGCGTAATTGCTCACGGCATGTGGGGAGGCGCTTTGATCTCCAGTGTTTTGGGTACGACTTATCCTGGGCCAGGAACTATCTATCTAGACCAAAAACTGCATTTTTCTAAACCCATCCGTATCGCCGACACCGTCACTGTGAGTGTGACATGTGTATCAAAAAATGATCTGCAAAAGTCAATTGAGCTTGATTGTTTGATTGTTAATCAAGAGGGGGTAAGCGTAATGTCTGGGGTTGCTAAAGTCATGGCGCCCGCCCATCCTCTAAAAATGCGTCGCGTCAATGCCCCTCAGATTACCCTTTTTGAACCAGAGGCAAGGCACCGAGAGCTTATCAATCTAGGAGCGAGTCTGGACCCCGTGAAATGTGCGGTGATTCACCCCTGTGACGAGGAATCTTTGCAAGGCGCAGTTCAGGCACACCACAGCGGTTTAATTGAGGCTCTATTGATTGGACCAGAGACGAGGATCCGCTCCCTTGCAGATTCTCTTGGTATTGAGCTTGAGGGCATTTCTCTTAAAAACACTCCTCACAGCCACGCGTCTGCGCTTATTGGAGCGCAGATGGCTGCAGAGGGACAAATGCAGGCTCTTATGAAGGGTAGTTTGCACACCGATGAGTTGATCCAAGCGGTGCTAGCCCAACCCCAACTTAGAACTGCAAGAAGGATGTCCCATGTCTTTAGGTTTGATGCGCCGATGTACTCTAAACCGCTTTTTATCACCGATGCGGCTTTAAACATTTCTCCAGGTCTAATGGATAAAAAGGATATTATTCAAAACGCCATCTCATTGGCTCACATATTGGGAACTGAGTTGCCTAAAGTGGCTTTGCTTGCTGCTGTCGAAACTGTGAACTCTCACATGCCTGCTACCTTGGACGCTGCAGCACTTTGTAAAATGGCAGAGAGAGGACAAATCACCGGTGGTATCTTGGATGGCCCTTTGGCGTTTGATAACGCGATTTCTCCCCATGCCCTTAAGGTCAAACACATCAACTCTCCTGTCCTTGGTCAAGCCGATATTTTGCTGGCCCCAGACTTGGAGTCTGGAAACATGATGGCCAAACAACTCGAATATTTGGGGGGCGCAACGGCATGTGGTATTGTGCTGGGCGCAAAAGTGCCTATTGCACTGACCAGCAGGGCGGATAGTGCCCGAACTAGAAGCGCCTCTGCTTTGTTAGCAAAACTTTGTGCTCACTACTACCTAAAAAACCCTCTATAAAAGGGATTTCGCCAATGACCATCCTCTGCATCAACGCAGGCTCATCTAGCCTTAAATTTGCACTTTACATAGCCCATAAGGAGCGCTTGGACAGTGCATTGCTATCGGGGCAATTTGAACACTTGGAATTTGGTGCTGGTCGTTCACATAATAGAATAATTACACTTCAATACAACTCGCAAGAGGGCACAGAGGTAAGGCAAGACTTAGAGGTTCCTCTTAATATCGATCCTTTTGATAAAGCAATTACAGCTCTAAAACAACTGATTGCAGTTTCTAAAGGGGCAGACGGCGTTCACAAGGCTGAATTACAGGCCGTAGCTCATAGGGTGGTCCACGGTGGATCCAGTTATAGTAAAAGTGTGATCGTAGATTCAAAGATCATGGAGGACCTTAGGAAATTAAATTCTTTGGCCCCTTTGCATCAACCCCACAACTTAGCTGGAATTGAAGCGTTCCAAAGAAGTTTTCCTCTAACCCCTCAAGTTGCTTGCTTTGATACGAGTTTTCATGTCACGATGCCTTTGCTGGAAACTACATTTGGCATCCCGAGCGAGCTCACACAGTCTGGGGTCAGAAGGTACGGTTTTCACGGGTTGTCTTATCAGTACATAACAGCTCAATTGGCTCTGCGCAGTGAATTGAGCGGTGGGCGAGCGGTGCTTGCGCACCTTGGAAATGGCGCTAGTTTGTGTGCAACAAAGAGAGGTCAAAGTGTGGCCACAACCATGGGATTTTCTGCTTTAGATGGCTTGATGATGGGTACTCGCTGTGGGGCCCTAGACCCAGGGGTTTTGCTCTATCTTTTGGGGCAGGGCAAGTCTGAAAAAGATATTGAGACCATACTTTACAAACAAAGCGGTCTGCTCGGCGTCTCCGAAGTCAGCGCAGATGTGCGCACCCTTAGACAATCCAATGATCCTAAAGCGCAATTTGCCTTAGAGCTGTTTGAATACCGTGTAATTAAAGAGATGGGTGCTTTGGTTGCGGTACTTGGCGGCGTCGACCTGATATGCTTTACTGGCGGTATTGGGGAGCACGACAGCAAACTGCGAAGCGCGGTTTGCAAAAAATTAGCATGGCTCGGATTAATTCTTGATGAAGATTTAAACCAATCGGCCTGTGCAAACCAAGCAATGAGCATTCACGCCCATCAAAGCAGCGTCCAGGTCTGGGTCATACCCACAGATGAGGGCCGGGTGGCTGCTCAAGAGGCGCTGACACTGACTTAATTTGCCGTGCGTGGTAAGTGAGGGTGTCAACCTAACTTAACCCTGGCTAGAAGTCACTGGCCCTGATCGCTTTGAGTATATTTTCTGCGGTCGCTGGTGCGACCAAATCTATATGCTTTGTGTCTAAAACCAAGTCCTCTCTTGCAGCGCTAATTGCCTCCTTGAGGGCTTCAAAGACACTAATTGCCAGCATAAAAGGGGGTTCTCCCACAGCTTTGCTAGAAAAAACGTTATCCTCACAATTAGGCTGAGTCCAAAAATCAATGACAAAGTGATCTGGTGTATCTCCAACGGAAGGTATTTTGTAAGTGGAGGGGGCGTGAGTGCTTAAGTGCCCTTGAGCATTCCACACCAATTCCTCATTCGTCAGCCAACCCATTCCTTGAATAAAGCCGCCCTCTATTTGCCCGAGGTCAATAGCGGGATTAATGCTTTTGCCGACGTCTTGCAAAATATCAACTTTTAAAACTCTACTCTCGCCTGTGAGCGTATCAATGGCCACCTCCGTGCACGCGGCCCCGTAAGTGAAATAATAAAAAGGGCGACCGCTGAGCGTGGTTTTGTCATAGTGAATCTTTGGTGTTCTGTAAAACCCATCACTCCAAAGCTGTATTCTATTTGCGTAGGCTAGTTCAACAACCTCTTTAAAAGGTCTTTTGCGTTTGGGAGTAATGATCTCTGAATTCTCAAAGCTCACAGCCCCTGCTCCGCATTGATCAAGACCACATACAAAGGCTGCTAAATTTGTTTTAATTTGTCTGGCTGCGTACTGCGCGGCGCGGCCATTTAAATCAAATCCAGAGGAAGCAGCCGTAGCCGAGGCATTGGGAATTTTGCTGGTATCCGTGGCGGTGACTCTTATTTTGTCTAAAGTTAACCCCAGTTCGCCGGCCACTATTTGCGCCACCTTGGTGTGTAATCCTTGACCCATCTCGGTTCCACCGTGGTTGACTTGGACACTGCCGTCGGTGTAGACATTGACCAATGCACCCGCTTGGTTAAAGAGAGTGGCCGTAAAAGAAATTCCAAATTTAACAGGAGTAATTGAGATACCGCGTTTAATCAGAGGGTTTTTGTTGTTCCATTGTGAGACCTCTTTCCTGCGCTCCTTGTAGTTTGAGGAGCTGGCAAGGGTTTTAAGAAGGGGCTCCAATATATTGTCTTCTACAGTCATCTGGTAGTGAGTGACACATCTTTGTCCGTCGAGGTGATTCTTGTAAAGGTTTGTATTTCTAACCTCCAAAGGATCCAAACTAAGTGTTCTAGCTATCTCACCCATGATGTGCTCAATCACGATCATGCCTTGGGGCCCTCCAAATCCTCTAAAAGCAGTATGACTTTGAGTGTGGGTCTTGCATCTAAACGATGCGATGCTGACGTCTTCAAGGAAGTAAGCGTTATCAACATGAAAC
>DAIUEA010000068.1:0-8387 GCA_036845365.1 Limnohabitans sp.
CAGTATAGGTTGTAGCAGGGGACGCCCCCGTTCAGCAAGTCCTCAAAAGGCTTCAGTGTATGTCCTCGCGAATGAACGGCCACTTGGGCAGTTAAGTTATGTGCCAATATGCCGTCCGTCATGGAGACATCGACGACCCCGCCGACACCACTGCTTTTGGCTTTCCAAAGGGCTGCCAGACTCCCCATTGCCGCGCAAACACCGCCTCCAAGTAAGTCAGCAATTTGTAAATTCGGTAAGATGGGGCGAGCATCAAAATCTCTAAATTGGTCTAAAACTCCTGTTAATGCCAGTGAGTTGATATCGTGACAAGCCAAGTCTTTAAAAGCTCCGTACATGCCGTAGCCAGTAATGGCGCAGTACACCAAGGAGGGCTTGAGCGACAAGAGTACATCGTGTCCGAGGCCTAGCTTATTCATCACCGTAGGTCTAAAACTCTCAACCACCAAGTCAGCTCCCCTAACAAGCTGTAAAAACTCGTCCCGATCGGATTTTTCCTTTAGATTGAGTTTAAGGTTTCTTTTGTTGTGGTTGATGGCCCTATAAAAAACGCTTGACTCGTTGCGCTCAGTATCTTCCTTGGACAGGAAAAATTGGCGGGCGTAATCTCCCCCTTCCTTATCTTCAATCTTGAGCACATCAGCTCCCATGCTGGCTAAGTGCCATGTGCAGACAGGACCGGGTAAAAGCCTCGTTAAATCGAGCACCTTCATCCCGTTGAGGGGTAAGCTGATCATAGGTTGGAGCTTGAAGGTTGAAATTTACTGAGTCCCTCCAAATTAAGGATGTGGATCTCACCAAAGCTCATTTTGATGAGCTGCTGCTCCTCGAGAACTTTTAAAGCTGCATTGACTCTTTGCCTTGAAAGTCCTGCGAGTTGTCCAACCTCTTCTTGTGAAATTTTAAGAACCATTTCTTTAAGAGGGGACCATGTTTTAAACATAGTGGCAATCGAGCGAGCTAGCCTAGACTCTACATCAAGAAGTCGCTCATTTTCCATGGCGCCAATGAACTGACCCAATCGGTCGTTGAGTTGGGAGATTAAAAAGCGGTTAAAGGAAATACTTCTATCTAAAAGCCAAAAAAAAGTTTCTTTTGGCATCAAAGCCAGCTCTGAGTTGCCGAGCGCGACAACATCATACAAAAGTGTTTCTTGCTTCAACAAGGACCCCTCTCCAAACCAAGAGCCTGGAGCAAGACCAATTAAAGTGGTGGATTTACCGTTAGAGCCCACGTTGTTTACTTTAACAAAACCGTTAATGACACCCATCCAATAACCTGCAGGGTCGCCCCGCCTACAAACGTATGCCTCACTTTGAGTTTTTTTGATGCACAAATCCGATTTGACCCTTAGTTGCTCCTGGGGCGACAGGGCTTGTAGCCAAGCGCTGTTTGCCAATAAAACTTCCACAGACATTAGTACTTCCCCTAATTTGTCAGTTGGATGACAACCAACTCTATTAATAAGAGATTATGCTCGACCCTTGTTTAAAACATTGTGTCTCAGCGCAAAATTTCTTAATCTATGTCAGATGTATCCGTAAGTACTTTTCCTCGGCTGTTGCTCAAGCACGCAAGTTCGATTCCGCACTGCTGTGCGTACCGGGAAAAACACTTGGGAATTTGGCAAGAAATCACTTGGGAGGAGAACTTACAGCAAATTAAGAATTTGGCGTGCGGTTTGGCTAAAAATGGTTTTAAAAGAGGGATGAAACTGGCCATCATAGGGGACAATCGCCCCAAACTTTACCAATCCATGGTCGCAGTTCAGTGCCTGGGAGGCGTACCTGTTCCCTTGTATCAAGACGCAGTCGCCTCTGAGATGGTTCACGTTTTAAACGATGCTGAGGTCTCCTTTGCCGTTGTAGAGGATCAAGAACAAGTAGATAAGTTGATAGAGATTAAAGAAGACCTCAAATTTTTAACACATATTTACTACGAGGACCCAAAGGGTTTAAAAGATTACAGCTCCCAAGCCCAACAAATCTTACAAAGCTTAATGAGCTTAATTGAGGAGGGTGCAAAGTACGACGCACTCCAACCTGACTTCTTTATGGGCGAGGTCGGTCAATGTCAAACAACGGATTTATCCATCATTTTGTACACCTCGGGTACGACAGGAATGCCCAAAGGGGTTGCACACACGCATGCCAACTTTATTCGAGCGGGTACACAAAGCACACAATTTGATAACCTAAAGCACACCGATAATATTTTGGCTTATCTACCCATGGCATGGGTAGGGGATCACCTGTTCTCTTTCGCCCAGGCAATGGTATCTGGAATGACCGTTAATTGTCCTGAATCGAAAGAGACGGTTATGTCTGACATGAGAGAGATAGGTCCAACGTATTATTTTGCTCCTCCTAGAATTTTTGAAGGTTTACTCACCAGCGTGACCATTCGAATGCAAGATGCCAGCCCTTTTAAACGCAGTTTGTATGAATGGGCCATGAAACACGCGAAAAAAGTAGGTGGAGATATTTTGGATAAAAAAGTGGTTAGGTCGTGGGACCGATTTTTGTACACTTTTTATGATTTGACCGTTTACGCTCCGCTTAGAAATGTGCTTGGTATGGGCCGTATTAGAGTTGCATACACCGCAGGTGAGGCCATAGGGCCTGATCTCTTTAAGTTCTACAGATCGATGGGAATTAATTTAAAACAGTTTTACGGTCAAACCGAGACATGTGCTTATGTCTGTTTGCAGCCCGATGGGCAGGTCAAATACAACTCGGTCGGCATTGCTGCCCCAGGCATCCAGATCAAGCTAAACCAGGACGGGGAGGTGCTTGTCAAGGGAATCAGTGTGATGAAAGGATACTTTAACAGACCCGAGGAAACTCAAAAAGCGATTGATGCTGAGGGATTTTTTCATACTGGGGACGCAGGCGCGCTGGACACTGATGGCCATTTGAGAATTATTGACCGAGCCAAAGATGTAGGCAAAATGGTAGACGGGAAATTATTCGCGCCAAAATACATCGAGAATAAGCTTAAATTCTTCCCCTATATTAAGGAAGTTGTGGTTTTTGGTCACGCCCGTCAGGCCGTCACTGCCTTTATCAACATTGACTTTGAAGCTATTGCGAATTGGGCCGAAAGGCGGCAAATTTCCTTTGCCGGGTACATAGATTTGGCTGCTAAAGATCCGGTTTATGATTTGATTGCAGAGTGTGTAAATGAAGTAAATAAGGATTTGTTAGAAGATGATATTTTGAGTCATGCTCAGATTAGTCGTTTTTTGATCCTACACAAAGAGCTTGATCCAGATGATGATGAGCTCACCCGCACACGAAAGGTTAGAAGGGGCTTTATTGCTGAGAAGTACGCTCCTCTTATTGAGGCACTTTACTCCAATAAACGCGAACAATTTATACAGACCAAGGTCAAGTTTGAGGACGGGCGGGACGGCTTAATCAGTGCAACCGTCAAAATTAAGGATACCCCCACTCATTCACACCCGTCCTCCAACGCAAAGAACTCCTTTGAAGCCGCAAGTGAATCGCTAGTATGAACACTCCTAAGCATAGCTCTGAGCAGCACATTGGCAATGGTAACGGCAGTGTCAATGTCAATGGCAACCCGTTAACGGGCGCGGGTGATATGCTGAGAGTTGAAAACATCTCTTTGTCCTTTGGCGGCGTAAAAGCCCTAAACAACATCTCCTTTGACGTTAAAGAGCACGAGATACGCTCAATCATTGGGCCCAACGGAGCGGGAAAGAGTTCCATGCTGAACGTCATCAACGGTATTTATCATCCCCAAGAGGGATTGATCACATTTAAAGGGAAAACGAGAAACCGGATGAACCCAACTGAGGTTGCCGAAAACGGTATCGCTAGAACCTTTCAAAATATTGCGCTTTTTAAGGGAATGACTGTTTTAGATAACATCATGACAGGGCGCAATACGCTTATGAAAAGTAATTTCCTTTTAAACGCACTTTGGGTTGGACCTGCCCGTGCCCAGGAGGAGGAGCACCGAGAAAAAGTAGAGCAAATCATTGACTTCCTTGAGATACAACACATCCGCAAAACCCCTGTTGGAAAATTGGCTTACGGCCTGCAAAAAAGAGTGGAGTTAGCTCGAGCACTTGCCGCTGAGCCTTCCTTACTTCTCTTAGATGAGCCCATGGCAGGGATGAATGTCGAGGAAAAGCAAGACATGTGTCGTTTTATTTTAGAGGTGAACAATCAATACGGAATGACCATTGTCTTGATTGAGCACGATATGGGGGTCGTGATGGATATTTCTGACCGAATCGTGGTCCTTGATTACGGAAGAAAAATTGGGGACGGTTTACCGGATGTGGTTAAAAATGATCCAGAAGTGATCAAAGCTTATTTGGGCAGTGGACATTAATTGAGAATTGTCATTTGCTGATTGTGATTTGCTGCACAAAAAAGCAGGTGCGTGTTTACAAACGAGGCTAAAGTAGAGTATGCAATTTTTTCTTGAAATTGTGATCAGTGGGGTTTTATCGGGACTCATGTATTCATTGGTCGCGCTAGGCTTTGTGCTGATTTATAAGGCATCGGGCGTGTTTAACTTTGCACAGGGCGCAATGGTTTATTCAGCCGCGCTGGCTGTGGTTGGAATAATGGATCATGGTGTGCCCATGTGGGTGTCCGTTTTTGGCGCTTTCGTTTATATGGTGGCAATAGGGTTTGGAGCACAGCGTTTTGTGCTGGGCAAGTTAGTGAACCAACCTAGCATCACTTTGTTTATGGCGACCATTGGGCTTAGTTATTTTCTTGACGGCATGTCCTCTATCCTTTTCGGTAACGAAATCCGCTCCATTGATTTGGGCATTGTTGACGAGCCTATTCAATCCATTATGAGCGCAACGGGACTTGGTATTTCTAAATTCGATTTATTTGCTTCAGGTATTATTATTTTTTTGGTAATTTTACTTTCTGTATTTTTCCAGTTTACCAAGATTGGTCGAGCCCTTAGAGCTGTAGCCGATGATCACCAAGCTGCTTTATCGCTTGGAATTTCTCTTGAAAAAATTTGGACCATCGTTTGGATCATTGCTGGCTTTGTTGCTTTGGTGGCGGGACTGCTTTGGGGGTCTAGAAACGGTGTGCAATACGCACTCTCACTCACCGCATTAAAGGCGCTTCCCGTCTTGATTCTGGGTGGATTTACCTCGGTGCCCGGGGCAATCGTTGGAGGAATTATTATTGGTGTATCAGAAAAATTAGCTGAAATTTACATCCCCCCCGTCTTACAAGACGCCTTTGGTGGAAATTACGGCGGAATAGAGGGTTGGTTTCCTTATATTTTTGCACTTCTCTTTCTCTTGGTGAGGCCTGAGGGATTGTTTGGTGAAAAGCACATTGACCGCGTTTAAGGACTTAATATGATTTACCGTGAGTCGGGTCAATTTAAAACATCTTACAGGGCAGATAGCCAGCTTTTTCCCATATTACAAGACAAAGTGGGGGTTTGCATTATTTTGTGCATTGCCCTTTTCGCTGTGCCTCTTTTTGCGAGTGAGTACTGGATCAATGCTATTTTGATACCCTTTTTAATCTTCTCTCTTGCGGCGATGGGGTTGAATTTTTTGACGGGTTATGCGGGGCAACTCTCGTTGGGCTCGGCTGCATTTATGGCTGTGGGTGCCTACGCAACCTATAACTTTCAGCTGAGAATAGAGGGAATTCCCTTTTTGCTCTCATTTTTTTTAGGCGGCTGCGCAGCGGCGTTAGTGGGGGTGCTGTTTGGACTTCCCTCGTTGAGGATCAAAGGTTTTTACCTCGCTGTAGCAACACTTGCGGCTCAGTTTTTTGTGGTTTGGTGCTTGACTAAGTTTCCGTGGTTTTCTAACAATAGCTCCTCAGGCGTCATTAGCGCTCAAAACTTAGAGATGTTTGGATTTTCCTTTAACTCTCCGGCGTCTAAATATTTATTGGTACTTGGGATTGTGTTTTTGATGTCTCTAATAGGCAAAAACCTCGTGCGCTCTGCGACAGGTCGTTCATGGATGGCCGTTAGGGATATGGATGTGGCTGCAGAGGTAATTGGAATTCATCTGATGAGAACAAAGTTATTGGCTTTTGCAGTCAGCTCGTTTTACTGCGGCTTAGCTGGGGTTCTTTACGCCTATTGTTACTTGGGCGCCGTTGAGCCAGACGGCTTCTCACTTGAGCTGTCATTTAAAATTTTGTTTATGGTGATCGTAGGTGGTGTGGGTAGTATTTTGGGTAATTTTCTGGGCTCTGCCTTTATTTTGCTTTTGCCAATTTTCTTAGACATCACGTTGCCTGCTTTATCTTCGCTTTTTCATTTGCCTATCAGCCAGGCCTTTATTTCACATGTACAGGTAATGGTATTCGGATGTCTGATTATTTTCTTTCTTATCATTGAGCCCCATGGGCTTGCGCGTTTATGGAGTATTGTTAAAGAAAAGTTAAGGTTGTGGCCATTTCCACATTAACAGTATGAGTTAAATTTAGGGTTCATTTTTCGGTTCAAAATAACGATTCAAAGGAGACTTTTTATGAAATCAGTTCAATATAGTGTCAAAGCCATAGCCGCTCGCGCGAAGTCTTTAGCGCTTGCTGGTGTTTTTGTTTGCGGGGCCGTATGCGGCGTTGGTACAGCGCAAGCCGATGATCAATTTATCTCTATTCCAAGTTACAGGGTCGGTCCTTACGGACAAAATGGACAAGCCTTTTATGGTGGTTTTGTTGATTATTTGAACAAAATCAACATGGCACAAAACGGTGTTAACGGGGTCAAGTTGGCATGGGAGGAGTGTGAAACGGAGTACAACAACGCAAAAGGTGTGGAATGCTATGAGCGCTTAAAAGGCAAGTCGGGCGTCTCCAAAGGCACAGCTATTCATACCATGTCTACTGGAATCTCTTACTCTGTTTTAGATAAATCGCAGTCCGATAAAGTTCCACTGATCATGATGGGGTATGGCCGCACTGATGCAGTAGACGGCTCCGTTTTTCCGTACGCATTTCCTTTGGTTACGACTTATCAGATGCAAGCCTCTGCGATTGTGAAGTTTTTAGCGGGGAAAAATAATGGCTCTTTATCGAATAAAAAAATTGTTTACCTCTACCACGACTCAGCGTACGGAAAAGAGCCGATCGTTGCGCTAGAGGCGGAGAGCAAAATAAACGGCTTTAAGTTAAGTGAAATCCCAGTAGCTCACCCTGGTAACGAGCAAGGCGCGCAGTGGTTAAAAATCCGCGAGGAAAACCCAGATTACGTCATCTTTTGGGGTTGGGGTGTGATGAACCAAACTGCGCTAAAGGCTGCTCAGAAGGTGGGCTTTCCCAGAGAGAAAATTATCGGATCCTGGTGGGCAGGCTCTGAGGAGGACGTGGTCCCAGCAGGGGACGCGGCCAAGGGTTATATGAGCGCTACATGGAACGTATCGGGCAAGAATGTACCCGTGATCGCTGAGATCGAAAAAGTGGTCTACGCCGCTGGTAAAGGCAACATGTCAGATGCGAGCAAGATAGGAACCAGTTTATACAACAGGGGTGTGTCTGCGGCGGTGGTGACAGTTGAGGCGATCAAGATTGCGCAAAACAAATACGGTAAGGGCAAGGTGATGACGGGCGAGCAAATGCGCTGGGCGTTTGAGAACCTAAGCATAACCAACCAATCGCTAAATGCTTTAGGTGCAACCGGCTTATTGCCTGAGATAAAGACTTCTTGTGAAAACCATGAGGGCTCAGGGCGAGTCAAAATTCAGCAATGGGACGGCACTAAATGGAATTTAGTATCAGACTGGATTGAGGGCAACAAGGCCCTAATTCATCCCTTATTTAAGGCCAGCGCGAGCGATTACGCAAAGTCAAAGAACATTACCCCAGAATGCCTAAAAAGCTAATTTAATGATCCAACCCGTACTCTCCCTTAAGGCTTACAGGACCCTCAACCATGAATAAAGTCCCCCCCTTGCTGAGCGTAAATAATATTGAGGTCATTTACGATCATGTTATTTTGGTTTTGAAAGGGGTTTCTCTCGAGGTTCCAAGAGGCAAAATAGTTGCGCTTTTGGGGGCAAATGGTGCGGGGAAGTCCACCACCCTCAAAGCTATTTCAAACCTCTTAAGCGCAGAAAGAGGGGATGTGACGAAGGGCTCCATATATTACAAGGAGGGCCGAGTTGATAATTTATCCCCCTATCAATTGGTAAAACAAGGTCTGATTCAAGTGATGGAGGGGCGCCACTGTTTCGCTCATCTAACGATTGAGGATAATTTGTTAACAGGGGCCTTTACTCGCAGCGCTACTCAAAATGAGATTAGGGAGGATTTGGAGAAGATATATACATTTTTCCCACGGCTTAAAATTAGGCGTAAATCACAGGCCGCTTACACCTCAGCGGGCGAGCAGCAGATGTGTGCAATTGG
>DAIUEA010000069.1:0-8273 GCA_036845365.1 Limnohabitans sp.
TGACCCGCGACTAAGCTTCGCTGTAGTCGGGGGATGCGCGAAAATTTTGCTCAATCAGTCGGCAGTTATATTGGCGGCCTTAATTATGGATGCCCAACGTTTTTGTTCCTCATACATTAGTGCAGTAAATTGAGCAGGAGTGTTTGCGACAGGTTCATATCCCAAAAGTGATAATTTCTCGCGAGATTCAGGCTGCGAGAGAATTTTTATGACCTCAGTTGCTATTCGATCAACGATGGGTTGTGGAGTTCCCACCGGGAACTCAAGGCCCTGCCAATTCAATACTTCATAATCGGGTAAGCCTAGTGCTTCGCCAACTGTTGGAACATCGGGCAATAAAGGGGAACGCTTCTTACTCGTGACGGCTAAAGCTCGTACCTTTCCTGACTTGATCTGAGGTAATGCCCCCTGCAATCCTGAGACCATTACTGGAACACGGCCGCTTATTACATCTGTGAAGGCTGGGGGGCCGCCCTTATACGGCACATGTGCCATTTCTACTGCGGCCATTTTGTTAAGCAACTCACCCGCTAAGTGCTGCATACCACCCACTCCAGAAGATGCATAGTTAATACTGTTGGGATTGGTTTTCGCTTTGAGCATTAATTCCTTTAGTGTATTACCTTCGAAACTAGGACCCACCACGATAACGTTGGGGGACTGGGCTAATTGAGTTATCCCGACAAAGTCCTTTACGCCATCAAACTGTGCATGTCGACTTACTAGGGGAGCAGTGATGGTATCAATTGCGCTTAGAAGTATTGTGTATCCATCAGGTGGGGAGAGCTTTACGATTTCGGCTCCAAGCATCCCTGCCGCCCCGGGTTTGTTATCAACCATGACCTGTTGACCTAAATTTTCACTTAATTTTTGCGCAATGAAACGCCCGATGGTATCTGATCCTCCTCCGGGTGCCTGAGGGACAACGAGTCGAATAGGTTTGTTAGGGTAAATTTGAGCCCAGGAATTGCCGATTGAGCTAATGCATAGACAAAGCAAAATGGTTAACTTTAAAAATAGGATTGCTTGCTTTACTTTTTGCATTTAAAACACCTTTTTTTGGAATGAAGTTGTCGGCTTGAGTTGTTGCTTTGAGTAAAGCCAGGGCAAGTCCACCGACTTTGCTGGCCATTTTACTATACAGGTTCTAAGACATTGTCTGCATGAAACAAGTACTGTTCGCTTATAAACTAGGGGATGCTTATCCCTGTGTAGTACCCTGAGGACAAGCATGACTTTATTGGAAGGGTCAATCTTTTTTGCATTTAGCTTGGTTAATAATTTAGAGAGCTTTAATATATGTTTAATTCAGTCCTTATGTCCCCAACTCGAAGGCAAGTGTATAAACGGGCTTCTTTTTTTATTCAAGGCATAAAAACATCCAATTCGGTGCAACCCTTGTAAACCCATCTACCAAAGCGGTGCATTAGTTAACGCAAAGAATCAGCAGCAGTGCGGTGTCAACTATTGATTTTAAAAACAACAAAACTATTTTTAGATTTAACTTGAGCCATTTAAGTGAACACGGGGGGGGGCAACTAAAGCTGCGTCTCTAGACTTAAGATTATTTGCCTTTAAACCGAGACATGGTTATGTTGACACAGCAGCGTTGGCCCCTTATGAAGTCATTAAACCCATTCTTGGTGCATTTGAGAAGAAAACCTTTGTTTACGTTAACAGACTTAAAAGAGACTGCTTGTTGGGTCCAAAAAAGCTATTTATTGATAAACATCAGAAATTTATTGGGTTAACGACAGCGCCCATAAGAAAATCTAAATTTTCATTCTTTTGAATTTTATTCAAAGCTTTTTTACTTCATAATGAATCTTGATCAAAAAAGTTTATGACTTTCATTGGAGTTAATTATGTCTTGGATTAAAAATTCAATCATGTCTAAGAAAGGTATTGCCTTGGGTGAAGTTGGACATACTCATCACCTGAGCGAAGCTTTACAAGGTAAATTCCATTACACGATCGGACCTTATTCAGATCCGGTACTTTTTATTAAGCCCGGCGATAGGGTCGTGGTTGATACTAGAGATGCATTCGAGGGCCAAGTAAAGACTGAGAATGATTTACCCTCCAAAGTGCTTCGTATGCCTTTTGTGAATCCTCAAAACGGCCCCATCATGGTTGAGGGCGCTGAAAAGGGAGACGTGATTGCTGTGCACATTGAGGAAATGAAGCCTAGAGGAGACAATCCAAGAGGTACATGCGCAATGATTCCCGATTTTGGTGCGCTCACTGGCACGTCTATGACTGCCATGCTCAATCCGTCTTTGCCTGAAATCGTCAGGAAAGTCAATGTAGATGAAGACGGGGTTTACTGGAGCAAACGGGTCACACTACCCTACAAGCCTCACATTGGTACATTAAGTTGCTCACCTGAGATAGATTCCATTAACTCTTTGACCCCTGACAGTCATGGTGGCAATATGGATTTGCCGGATATGGGTCCTGGAAGTATCACTTACTTACCAGTCAGAACAGAGGGCGGGAGGTTATTCATAGGGGACGCACATGCCTGCCAAGGTGATGGTGAGGTTTGTGGCACTGCGGTGGAGTTTGCTAGCACGACAACTATTCACGTAGATCTTATTAAGGGTTGGAGCATAGAGTGGCCCAGACTGGAGAACGATAAAGTAATAATGGCTATTGGAAGTGCAAGGCCCTTAGAGGATGCAACCAGAATTGCTTATCGCGATCTAATATTATGGATGGTTGCAGAGTACGGATATGAAAAATGGGACGCCTACATGATGCTTAGCCAATGCGGCAAGGTTCGTTTGGGCAATTTTGTGGACCCTAAGTACACGGTAGGTGCAGCTATTGAGAAAAAGTATTTGGAACCCTAATGCAATTTCAATTTTTAACCACGTAGATAGAAGGACAAAAAAATGGATTTAAAACTCAAAGGGCTTTGTTCACTTGTAACGGGTGGCACAAAAGGGATTGGTCGATCTATAGTTGAGACGCTACTTGCTGAAGGGGCTAATGTTGCTTTTTGTGCCAGAAATAAGACTGATGTAGAGGAGACAGTTCAATTATTAAAATCAAAATACGACTCCAAAATCTTTGGCATGCAAACCGATGTAGGCAATCAACTTGAGCTGAAGGAGTTTGTATCTAGGGCGGCTCAAACTTTGGGGTCAATTGATATCGTTGTGGGTAACGTCAGCGCTTTATCAATTGGGTCAGATGAGGAGTCGTGGAAAAAAGGATTTGATGTTGATTTGATGGGTTGCGTTCGATTGGTGGATTACTCCATGGCGTGGCTTCAAAAGAGCAAACACGCAAGCATTGTCACTATCTCCAGTGTCTCTGGTCGAGAAATTGATTTTGCTGCTGGACCTTATGGAGCTTTTAAAGCCGCATTGATTCATTACACACAAGGTTTGGCTTTTAACTTAGCCAAACAAAATATTCGAGCAAATACTGTTTCCCCGGGTAATACTTATTTCCCGGGCGGGGTATGGAACCAAATTGAGGAAGGCAACCCACAGCTGTTCAAGGATTCATTGGCCCTTAATCCCACTGGCAGAATGGGAACGCCACAAGAGATGGCCAACGCTGTTGCGTTCCTTGCAAGCCCTGCTGCGAGTTTTATAACGGGCACAAATCTGGTTGTAGACGGTGCACTCACCAAAGGGGTTCAGTTCTAGATCCAGCCGTATACTTTAATACGATCAGGAATCGGAACAATAAGTCAGTATTTACGGCTTCGCGAGTGTCTAAACCGAGTTCGGTTTGGGGGGGTAAATCATTCTCGTCTGGCATCTATCAGCACAAATGCAATTCTTGCAGGTTTGCCTGAGCGATTTGCCCATGCATGATTGGTTCCACGTTGAATGAGGATATCGCCGGCTCTGATGATTTTTTCCTCTCCTTCCAAAATTGCTGTGATTTCCCCTTCCAACATGATTGCATAGTCGACCGTGTCCGTTTTGTGCATTCCTGGATGGTCCCCTGCTTTTAAGGTGTGATCGGCATCGGGGTATAGGCTCGCAAAGGTAGCTGCTTGCATGGCGGCGATCTCTTTTTGATCTGTTGGCTCTGGCGGATAATCAATTACACGAATCACGGTTCCGTGCTGCGGAGGTAAAACTCCTTTTTGTTGATGGATACTATCCGCCTCTTTAATTGCGCAGGGACTGGCGCTGGTACGCCAAATGTTCGTAACTCTGTAGCCTGGTCGCTCTGGCACGGTTTTCACCGCAGGCGAAGGACCATCCTCAATAAATACGGCTCGGCCTTGCTCATTTTCTCCTGTAATTAATCGTCTGATGGGGGGTAAAAGTTCACTCACAAAGACCTCTTTTAGAATTTTGCTGAAACCAGTGAATAGGCACACGATAACAAAGACCTGATCAAGGGTCAGTCCCTCACTTTAATGCGCAAAGTTTTTTGACTCTAGTTTGTAATCAAGAGTTGCTCAAACGCATGAACGAATTGCTCTGGAGGTTGCGCGCCTTGCAATAAAAATTGATCGTTAATGATGATAGATGGAACCGAATGAATGCCCATAGCCGTAAATTGGGTCTCTTCATGTCTGACCTCTTGTGCATAGGCATTGCTGTCCAATATCTTTTTCGCCTCTTCAACATCAACTCCAGCCCTTTTTGCTGCGTCAAGAAGATTGCTCTGATTATCGAGGTCTTGGTCTAGACAAAAGTAGGTGTTCAGTAGTTCTTTTTTTAAGGCGGCTTGTTTGTCGAGCCCCAGTGCTTGGCCAGCCCAATAAAGCAGGCGATGACAGTTGAATGTATTGGAGACCTTTTTTCGGATTTCAGGATGAAATTGAAAGCCCGCCTCTAGTGCTTTATCTCTTATGCGACTTTGATTCACTTTTATTTGCCGCTCATCCATTTGGTACTTTTGAGTAAGGTGTTCTATGGTGTCTTGACCACCTAGGGGCATATTGGGATTGAGTTCAAAAGCACGAAAATGCACCTCAAAGTCCGCAGTGTTTTTAAGCTCCAACATTGCTTTGCCAAGGTTTCCCAAGCCTACAGCGCACCAAGGGCAGGCTACATCTGAGACAAAGTCAATTTTGATTAATGGTTTCATAAAATTTATCACTACTGTCCGGTTTAATTGATCCAATTTTAGAAGAAATCCAGTATTCATGAGCCTTTCCAGAAGATTTATTTTGGTGCCGATTTGAACTTAAATTCCACTTTTTCAGATATCTTCGAGGTATTCCCCCAACCGGAGAGTACCTGGAATACGGGCAAGACCTTATTTTCACAAGTTATGGAATTTGTGCCTTGGACCAGCTTTACTCGGATCGTTCAACGCTACAACGCAGACAGCGGGGTTCGTCGTCTCAGTTGCGCAGAGCAATTCACAATCATGGCTTTTGCTCGGTTAACATGGCGCGAGAGTTTGCGCGATATCGAGGTGACTCTTGGAGCCAATTCTAAGAAGTTATAGGCTATGGGGTTTCGCAATCCAGTTCGCAAATCAACTTTAGCCGATGCCAAAGAAGTAAGAGACTGGAGAGTCTGGAAAGTCTGGGCCCCCCCCGGCTGCAAAGGGCACTATCAAGGTGATAGTTTTTGACGGGAAAGGTGACTCAATACCCAAGTGGGTAAGTTTATGCCCAAGATTGCAAGCACACTCACATACCTAAGTTTGAACTATCACGTCAGCATACCCTCATTTTGGGTTTGGGCAAACGTAGAAAGACTAAAGATTCGCAAAACTAAAAAAGAAAAATGATCTTTAGATAATTTCATAGGTTTTGTTAATAAATTAAAGAATTAGTCTATTGATTAGGGAGATTCCGCTGTAACTTTTATATTGCTATACCAAGCAGATAGTTGTGAAATTTCCATATCAGATAAATTTTTTGCAATGAGATTCATGACTTCGCTTTGCCGCTTGCCACTTCGGTAATTTTTTAGTTGTTCAGAAAGATAAATTGCTTGCTGACCAGCTAGATTAGGGGCATTAGGCAGTGTTGCAATACCAATTGGGCCGTGACATAGGGAGCAAGCTGCATCAGCTTTCTTTTGACCTGGACTCAGATCCTGTGCAATAACTTGAATTGAAATACACATTAATAAAGTAATGAAAATTCTTTTCATGATTCGATTATTTAAAAAAGAGGGGCCCCAAAAGAGGCCCCATTTGCAAAAACTATTCAGTTAATAAGGGAGATTCCTTGAATTAACTTCCGTTGTAACTGATGCGATAAATCGCGCCTGCATAGTCGTCTGATACCAAGATGGAGCCATCGGGTAAGTTGGCTACATCCACAGGGCGGGCTAAAGCGCGTCCAGTAACTTTGTCCAAGAAACCATCAGCAAACACCTCTGAGGGGCCAGCATTGCCGTCTTCTTTGATTGGCACAAAATTAATCAGATAGCCGCTTGGTACTGTTCTGTTCCAAGAACCATGCGATGCAACAAAAAGGCCACCTTGGTATTTCTTGGGAAATGCAGTGCCTGTGTAATGGGTTATTCCAAGCTGTGCCTGGTGCGCTGGGAACTCAACTTGAGGATAAATTGCACCAGCAGGCTCTTTCATGTCCTTTAGATCAGGAGCAGCAGGTGAGCCAGCAACTTTGAAATGACCGTTGTAGTATGGAAAACCGAAATGCTCGCCAGCTTTGGTGAGTTTGTTAAGTTCACCTGGTGGGATATCGTCACCAAGTCCATCGACTTGGTTATCAGTTGTCCAGATATCACCCTTTGGTCCAATAGTTATGCCAGCAGGGTTTCGCATTCCCTTTGCGTAAACCATACGCCCAGAGCCGTCTAACCCGTTATATCGAACCACTCCGCCAATACCAATCTCTTCGTAAAGTGCTACTTTTTCTTTGGGCTGAACGTTATAGGGTTGTCCTAAGGTGACGTAAATCTTGCCATCGTTGGCGACTTTACACACTCGACCCGTGTGATTGAAGGATTGTTCTTCAACTGGAATAAGCTTACCCTCAGGGACAATTTCTCCTACAGCTACGTCAGGACCTTCATAAAAAAACTCGGCAGCTGGGAAATGCAGGATGCGATTAGATTCTGCAACGATCAGGAAACCGTCCTTTGTAAAGCAAACTCCGTTCGGGTTGCTGAACTTAATCGAAGGAGCAAATTGCTTAACCTCAGTTGCAGCATCACCGTTATTTCGGTTTGTGACAGCCCATACGTTTGTCTTACGTGTACCAACAAAAAGCATGTTGGTTGATGGCGCAACTGCCATGTACCGTGCATCGGGCACTACGGCGTACAAATCGATTTTGAAGCCTTCTGGAAGTTTTACTTTCTTCAAGTTCGCTCGAATTGCATCGGCATTCTTACCTTCTTGAGGAACAGTGGGAATAACCATGTTGGTAGATGTATTGCCCATTCGCTGAAGAGTTGACAAATTCTTATCTTGAGCAATTGCTGTCGATGCACCAAGTGCAGTCACAGCTAAAGCAAGTGCAGTATTTTTAATAAAGTTCACGCGTTTCCTTTGAACAGTTACAGGTAATATTACCTATCTATATGTTAAAACTAAGAGTTTTGGCAAAGAAAGGTAGTAACCCTAGATGCTAGTGAATTTTAGGCACCTTTGTGACTTAGGTGAAGCTTAAGTTAATTTATAAGTTCTAAGTACTTTCACTTACAGCACCGAGCTAAAGGAACGTGGCGTTTTTTTCAGATTTCAGCAGGCATGATAGGAATATAAGTACTTTGTGAAACAGAACCGTAGACTAGCTTTTAGTATTGGTGGAGAGGGCAAGATTGAGGCCTGATCATTTTTTTCCATCAATTAGCTTGGGACTCAAATCTGGTGTGCCGTGTCCACTTATGTGCTCATCGCCATCACTCGCAAGGAGCTCAAAATTAACACTTCGCTCTACACTATTTTGCAGATACTTTCGGCCTCTGTTTTTGAGAAAAGTGAGACTTCATAGACCTTTCAGTCTGGTCGTTAAATTGGAGATAATGAAGACGATCCTGAGCAATTGAATTAGCTAAGTTTATCCAGACAGCAATGAAAATTTATTATCAAAATACTTTTTGAAGAAAATATTCAAGTGTTATGTGGTCTTGGCATTCTATTGCTTCAAATACTGAAAAAGTTTAGACTTTTTTTACTGGCCTCGCTATCCCCTCCTTTCCCCTCCAATCCTGCACTCCTGCACTCCTCGCAAGTCGTCCTTGAAGTTTTACTCACGCAAAATTCTTCGTGCGTCTTTGCCGTTCAGCGCGTTGTGGGGCATGCGCCCGGCAATAATTTCTCTCACCTGCGCGACTGCCTCAACAGACTGTTGATGCAGGGAC
>DAIUEA010000070.1:0-8211 GCA_036845365.1 Limnohabitans sp.
CCTGCGCCCCCTGCAGATATCTTTGCCCTCTAAGGTCTTTGAGGATCCGCTAATCACACCGATGACGAGCCCAGGACTGGTGGTTGGCTCAGCGATGGATACAAAATGAAACTCAACACATCGTTTAACTAAGAATTAAGTCTGTAAAAAATCATTTTTATTTAAAAACCCTTTCACCCGAAACCTTTCATACATATGTTGATTGCTGATTTAATCGAACAAAAATCCACCGAAGGTCAGACAGGGCTTATAAACTTTGGAGCGTCCGTCCATGCGACTCGCAACGCGTCAGACTCCAGACCTAAAGCCATCGTGGTAGGTGCTGGGTTTGGGGGACTTGCCAGCGCAATTCGTTTGAGCGCGAGGGGATACAACGTTGAAGTGATTGAAAAGCTAGACGCACCAGGGGGCCGTGCTTATGTGCACCACCAAGATGGGTTTACCTTTGATGCCGGGCCGACCATTATCACAGCACCCTTTTTGCTGGAAGAACTGTGGGAGCTTTGCGGCAAGAAAATGTCAGACTACGTTACATTAAAAGAAATGTCTCCCTTTTACAGGATTCGTTTTTACACAGGCCAGACCTTCGATTACTGCGGCGACACGCAGGCCATGTGCAAAGAGACCGCTAAGTTTGATGCCAACGATATCCCGGGCTACCACGCGCTAATGAAGGCTGCCGACCAGTGTAAGCATCTCGGATTTGAGCAGATGGGGGATGTGGCCTTTGATGGTTATAAGGATCTCTTAAAAGCTCTACCCTCTTTTGCAAAAATGAGAGCTTGGAATAGTTTGTACAGTTTGGTGGCTCAACACATCAAGCACCCACTTCTTAGAGTGGCTTTTAGTTTTCACCCTCTCCTGATCGGGGGTAACCCCTTTAGCGTTACATGCGCTTATGCGCTCATCCACTCACTTGAGAAAACATGGGGAGTGCATTCAGCGATGGGGGGCACAGGAGCCATAGTGAAGGGTCTAGTAGATCTGCTAGACGGACTTGGCGTGAAGATCAGATACAACTCACCCGTTAAACAAATCCGTATTGCAAACGGCAGGGCCTGCGGTGTGGAGTTAGAGAGCAAGACTGGCTCAACCCACTCCAAGGCGGGAGAACACATCGACTCGGATATTGTTGTGTGCAATACGGACTCGGCTTGGACGTACAAATATCTTATCGCGCCTGAGCACCGCAAACACTGGAAGGACTCTCGCATTGACAGAGGAAACTACTCGATGGGACTTTTTGTGTGGTACTTTGGTACAAACCGCATCTACGCAGATATTCCACATCACATGATGATTTTGACTGAGCGGTATAAGGATTTATTGACAGATATATTTAAAAAGCATCACCTGTCTGATGACTTTAGTCTTTACCTGCACCGACCCACTGCGACAGATCCCTCTCTTGCGCCCAGCGGATGCGACACTTTTTATGCACTCGCACCGGTTCCAAACTTAGACAGTGGGACCGACTGGAATGCGAGAGGAGAATCCTTTAGACAATCCATTCAAGAGTATTTAGAGAGCACTGTACTGGAGGGTTTGGGCAAGCACATTGTGAGCTCCAAAATAACGACTCCTTTGGATTTTCAAAACCGGTTGTACTCCTACAAAGGAGCTGGATTTGGCCTTGAGCCACTACTGACGCAAAGTGCCGTGTTTCGCCCTCACAACAGAAGTGAGGATATTCCAGGCCTATTCATGGTGGGTGCAAGCACTCATCCTGGAGCAGGCGTACCAGGTGTGTTGATGTCCGCTAAAGCTTTAGAGAAAGTCATTCCTCATGTTACAACCTTACGATAAAAACAAAGCGCATGTAAGAGATTTCAATGAGTGCGTTGAGCTCATGCGAGGCGGCTCCAAGACATTCTTCGCCGCCAGTCGTCTTTTGCCTAAAAGAGTACGCCAAGCATCGGTTGCTTTGTACGCTTTTTGTAGGGTTGCGGATGATTTAGTTGACAACACCAACGCGCCCGCACAAAGTCTTGAACAACTGAAAAATAGACTTGATTTAATCTACGCTCAACAGCCCCTTGACTTTATTGAGGATCACGCCCTGTCGCATGTGGTCCATGAGTACAAACTACCACGAGCTTTACTGGACGCACTTTTGGAGGGGTTCGAGTGGGACACAAAATCTGTCCTCTACGAAAACATTGAGGCCGTGCACGCTTACGGGGCAAGAGTTGCTGGGAGCGTGGGTGCTATGATGAGTTGGATCATGGGGGCAAGACAGAGCAGCACCTTAGCGCGGGCCTGTGAGCTAGGCGTTGCGATGCAACTCACCAACATAGCTAGAGATGTGGGAGAGGACGCAAGGAACGGTCGTCTATATCTCCCGCTCAACTGGATGAGGCTTGAGGGAATAGATCCACAAGAGTGGTTAAAAAATCCAGTGCTCACACCTGGTATACAGGCGGTTGTGGGAAAGCTCTTGGATGAGGCTGACCGTTTGTACGAGCGCTCCATCGTGGGCGTTGCTGATTTGGTGCCCGATTGCAGAGCCGCTATTTACGCTGCTCGGCTGATTTATGCAGAGATTGGTCAGCACTTAAGGGCGCACCATTTGGACTCCATCAACCAACGAAGCGTTGTGCCGTTCAGTAAAAAGCTTTGGCTTCTTATGCAAGCCAAAATTCAGGCTCCCTTTGTACTCACTCCAAAGGTGCCTGCCAAACCGTTGAGCGCAATTGAATACTTAGTAAAAGCTTGTGAGGCGCAGTGCCTTGTTTACGGTCTAAAACACGAGGGCTTTCCCAACAGAGGATTTCCACAACGTGTTGAGTGGGTACTGGAATTGATTGAGCGCCGCTTAGAGGAGGATAAGGAATTTATCCGCAATTTTAATAAACAACCCCCTCAATCCATGCACCGCATGGGCTCAGTTGGAGAGACGTTTAATTCTGGCCATTAAGAGATAGGTTAAGAGCTAAGTTAAGAGCTAAGTTAAGAGCTAAGTTAAGAGCTAAGTTAAGAGCTAGGCTGGGAACCTGATGAGGAGCTCGGTTCGTCGCTATGATGGGTCAAACCGAGTGTGCATCGTGATTAAATTGGCGCAGAAAACTGAACCCCTTGGGTAGCCCTGCTCAAAAGGCTGGATTAGGTCTAATAAGTTCTATTAGACCTACATGGAATTGAATGGACTCATTTCCAGCTGCTTTAAACCGGATTCTTTACTCTCTTTTTGTATAGTCTAGGCATCCTCCAAGGGAGCAACGCCTGCACCCACCTGGAGTCAAATCTTTGGGCGTTCAAAGTTTCGTGAAAACTCCTAACCCGCTCACCCAGCAAGTGATTCTCAACTACTGCCCTTTGATAAAACGGTGTATCCTCCAGTTGTTGGATTGCCCCTAAATCACGCTCACTCCTTAAACGCCTGGGCATTCTCCACGCCGTTGAGCTCATCACTTTGCGCGGCGGAGCTTCAAAAGTCTCAACGCTGCCGTTTTTAAGAAAACGCAGCGCCAATACCTTATCCTCATTATTATGAAATTGACAATCATAAACCACCGCACAAGTACCGTCCGATAGGTGTGCTCGGCTCCAGTCCCACTCTGTAAAGGCTTTTGCAATAGGCTCTACCCCTTCGTTAGAGTCCACATAGGCGTGGCCCGTCCATGATTGGTCAGGTTGACCTAAACTTACCCGTACTCTTGAGGACGGAGCAATAGGACCCCAGTGGTGTTGCGCCGCCGGGTCAAGGGCGGTCGAGAAGTCATAAAGTTGATCTGGATAAACGCTCACCCGGCCTTTGATTTTTTTAAGTAAAGGCACCGACCACTCATCAATATCGATGTGCAAAGCTTGGCCGTCCCAAGAAACACACGAGGGTCCAATGACAAACTCTTGAGCGGTTCTTACAACGCTTTCTTTGGGCCTCTCGGTCATGGCCCAGAGTTTCCCACGCGGCGTGTATAGGGCTACATTAAGGGCGCAGTGATTCTCAGGATTGGGATTTCGTCCTTTGCGGATTTCATGTGCATAGTAGGGTGAGAAAACGCTTCCCACAAACGCAATCAAACTCAGACCATATTGACCGCAATCACTCATGGCGTCCACATACCACCAAAGATAGCCGCCTGTCCCTACCTCTTGGTCAAACCGAGGTGCTCCATCACGGCTCCTGCCCCTAGACGCCCTGACATGGCTGCCATCGGAAGTCCCGGTCCAGGGTGCACGCTCCCCCCCGCTAAGAACAGACCTTTCACCGGGGTTGTGGCCTGAGACCTGCTGAACACTTGAAGCCATCCATGAGTTGCTTGCCCGTAAAGGGCTCCACCCGTTGCTGGAAAAAGTCGGTGAAAGTGCTGCGGTGAGGTTTGAATTGTTTTCTGTGGATCCCGCTCCAATTGAAGGCCACAGCGGCTCAGTAATGAAAAGGTTTCCTTCTCGCATAACTCTAACTCCTCGTTTGTAAAAGAATGTTCGTCACCAATGGCTGGTGCGTTGATTAAGCAAAAAACGGATTCCTCTGGCACTGAATATTGGGAGTTTGGGGCCCTCTCCTCAGCCAGGCCACGTTCTTGCGCGCACACATAAACAGTGGGAGTTGCGGGCAAACGTTTGGATTGAAAAATATCCCTAAACTCTTTGTCATAATTGGTTTGAAAGAACACGTTGTGACGATCTAATTTGAACCTTTGCTCGTGCACTTTGCACCGCATACTCCACGTCACAGCAGACAAAGAGCGCTGTGTTTTAGAATCTCTTGTGGGTTGCATTTTGCTTTGGACCTGTGGGCCTAACAAGCCTGTGTACAGGGCCTCTATGTCCCCATTGAATACAACTGCATTGGCGTGAAGCCTCTCGTCTAGGTTCGTTTGAACCGCTTCTACTCTGCCGTTTGAGAGCTCAATTTTTTGGCAAAGCGTCGAGTACTTAAACTCAACCCCTTTTTCAACACAAAGCCTCTCTAGGGTTTGGGCCAAAGTGCGCATGCCACCGTCAACTGACCACACACCGTCCATCTCGACTTGGGCAATGAGCATCAAGGTTGCCGGGGCACTCCAAGGAGAAGAGCCGCAGTAGGTGGCATACCGCGCAAAGAGTTGTTGAAGCCTAGGGTCGTGAAAATAACTCCCTAAACTGTCCCAAAGACTTTTCATGGGACCGATGCCTGCCAAAAGAGCCAAACCTCGAGGTCCAAGTGACATGGCAAGCTTTCTCATGCTGGGTGAGGATTCACGAATAATCGTGCCCTCTAGCGCTGCGTAAAGGGACTTGGCACTTTTGCAAAAATTTTTAAATCTCCTCAGCTCCGCAGCACCCGCAAACTCCCCCACTGCATCCTCACTTTGCGAAGGATCTGCGTAAAGAGTCAGCTGATCTCCACCACAGTCATGGCTCCATGCATGCCTGGCCAATACACTCAACTGCGTGAGCTTTAACTCACTCTCTAAGTTAGCACCTACACTTGCAAATATTTCCTCAAACACCCACTTCATCGTAAGCACCGTGGGCCCGCTGTCAATACCTTGGTAGCCATAAGAGACGAGGCTTTTTTGGGGAGGACCGGGAAAGAGTTGCCTCATTTTCCCACCGCACCGGGCTTGCCCCTCAATCACAGTGACCGAAGCACCCGAGTGCGCCAATAACAAAGCGCTGACCAACCCGCCTATACCCGCTCCTACGACCACCACTTTTGAGCTGCTTGGTTGCAAAGCGCGAAGGGGCGCAGAGGCATTTGTCTGATAAGAAATGGTCTGCGCATTCATAATTGATTACTTCAGATCAAGCACTGAACGCATAGGGTGCAACGACGTTTGAGTTGTAATCAAATGTCTTGCCCATCCAAAGCCCATGCATTTGCAAAACTTTCATACGAACAAACATCGATTCTGTGAAAAAAGAATGTTTCTTAGCTGCTGCAATTGCTTTTAAATGGGCGCCTTGGTGGGCATAGTTAACCAACGCTTGTGTGCTGGTCCACAGGCTAAAGGTGCACTGCCTAAGTAGCGGAGCTTCGCCTAGGCCCATAGCGAGCTCACAACCGGGGGCTTTGTACAGATCGACTTGTGCGGGCGGTGCGAATCGCCAAAAAGAAACCGCTTTTGTTGCGCGAATACTTCCCCTGGTTAAAGAGGCTACGAAGCCTTCTTCTAAAGGGTCTGCCGTTCGAGATGCAGGGGGATTTTCGAATTCATGTCCTTGCGGGCTGCCAGGCGGATTTGATTTTTGAACAGCTTTTGGGACCGCGCTTGATTTCTCCTCCAATAGCTCTTTAGTTTGCCAACCACGGCTGTTCCAAGTGCCCCTGCACGAGTCAACGCTCAATACACCCTGCCAATTTTCTCGGCTCCTCTCTTCATAGCTTTGATACTCGCGGCTTTTTAAAAAGTCGCTTGCACTTTTAACTGCATCAAATACAAATATCAAACCTTGGTGTGTGGAGCTTGGTCTCAGTCCAAATCCGCCGCCCTCCCCAGATCCCATGATTTTTGCAAATAAAAGTCCTGAGACTGTTTTAAAAAAACCGCTTGTTCCTTGCATCAATCTGAGCCACGCCCATGAACGGTGCTGAGGCAAAAAATCAAACAGCAAAACAACAACCACGCCGTTTATGGGGGACTGGGTAATTGATGGATCTTGTTGAAGTGTTGGCATGGAGATAAAACATGAACAACACGCGTCCTCTTTAAATAAGAATTTGACCCGGGTTAGACATCTAAAAAATGGGCTACTTTTCAAAAGAGTTGGGGCTAAGATCTTTTGACCTTACATACGCCCCAATACTTTTTACTTTTTACTCTTTGCGCTTACAAATGCTTTGCTCTTAACGTAAAGACACTTTCAAATCGGCCTTGGCGTCACCGGTTTTCACTGGTTTGGAAGGATTGGCAGTGGTTTTGTTGTTGGTAGTGTCATTGGCATTGGCACCGTTAGGCAGTGTGGAGTGATAGGTTTGTAGCTCTGGGTAGTCTTGAGCCATCTTTGCCCCGTTCAAAGGCTTATACACACCTTGGTGACAGGTTGCGCAGTAGACTTTTGCAACATCTCCAGTTTCTCCCAAACGGTGGGTGGGGAAAGTACTTTGCAAAGGCTCCATGTACTTTAGGTTCAAATCTCGTGCCATCCGAATCCCGTACCACGCAGTGGCACGCTGCGGGGGACTTCCCTCCCAACTTGCAAAGGAGCGCGAGTTATGGCAATAGGTGCAGTTAACACCGAGCGAGCTTGCCATATGGGTCATCAAACCGTAGGTCCACTCTGCTTGTTTGATGGAGTGTTTGTTGCCACTTGGAAGCGCAGTCACTCCGTTGACCCGAATGTCTTTGGCTCCTAACAAATAAGGCGTGAATGGATCATTGGGCAATGAAGATAGTCCTACGCTCAGTGCGGGCTCGTTTTGTCCTGCCTTGCCCCCCATAAAGTCAGACCCCATGGGCGTGTCATCTCGCTTAAACCATATTTGCTGAGGAATGTTATTCCCTCTGTGACAGGTATAGCAGGTCACTCCTGTGGTTGATACGTGTGAGGACCAGTCTACGTTGATATGCTGATTCATTTGAATCATTTTTCTAGCCACGACTTTTGTGTATTTGGCGTCCTCAGCAAAGTTGGCTACGTTGTGACAGTACGCACACCCCTCGTTGGGTGCAACCCAAGAGGTGATGGAAACCATCAACCGAGTGAACTGAGCTGCTGATAGTCCCCCTAGCACCTGAACGTTCTTATAGACCTGCGCAGCACGAGGGCCGTCTGTTGGGGCTTGAGGCAAACCAACAGGCACCACATTATTCTCAGCAAGCGACGCTACAGTCCTAGGGTTATAAATCTCAACCATTCCTGTACCCCTGTACCCATGTTGGATGCTGTCCATGGGGGGTCTCTCGCAACCGGACAATAAAAAAACCGAGCACACAGATGCCAATGAAAGAAATTTGATTACGTAAGCTCTCATGGCTTAACTCCTGTAAGAGTTGCAGGGTCAATTACGGGTGGAAAAACAAGTGGATAGGGAGGAGCAACATGGTGCTTGACGGCCCACAAATACCAATTGTCTACAACTGTTCCGGTCAGCAAAATGCCTATTCCTCCAGCCAAAGGACACAACACCGCAAACCACCATGCCCATCTGTGAACGGACTCCATCGTTGCGTTAAAGCCCATTGTCCATCTCCAAAAAAGGGCTGCTCTCTCGGAGGCGGTTCCGCGGTCTACGATTTGTTCAATCTCTCTTTCGCCCCCATAGCGGCCAACGGCCAAAAT
>DAIUEA010000071.1:0-8207 GCA_036845365.1 Limnohabitans sp.
CTTAACTTGTCCGTCCTTTAAGATACTCTCAAGAACTAATTTGGCAGTGCTCATCGGAATGGCAAATCCAATTCCCATACTCCCCCCTGAGCGGGAAACGATAGCCGTATTGATTCCCATCATATTTCCGTAGACATCGACCAACGCGCCACCAGAATTTCCAGGGTTAATGGCCGCATCAGTTTGAATAAAGTTCTCAAACGTATTAATCCCAAGTTGATTTCTTCCCAAAGCTGAGACAATCCCACTGGTCACCGTTTGCCCCACGCCAAATGGGTTTCCGATCGCCAAGACCTGATCCCCGATTTGCAAAGCGTCTGAGTTACCCATGACAATGACTGGCAGGTGAGCTAAATTAATTTTTATGATTGCCAAATCCGTATCTGGATCAGATCCAATCAATTTACCGGTTGTCCGTCTAGAGTCATTTAAGACTACCTCGATCTCATCGGCTCCTTCAATCACATGATTGTTCGTCAAAACGTATCCCTCGGGACTGACAATTACGCCACTTCCCAAGCCGACCTGGGCCGGTTGATCGGCTTGCCCACCAAAAAAGCGAAACCAGGGGTCTATTTGGGATTGCATAGACTCGGACTTATGCCTCGTGCTGATGCTCACCACAGCTGGAGAGGCCTTCTTGGCTGCTGAGCTAAAGCTCCCCGGTGCAACGCTTGAGGGATCGCTCTTGGTGGCTTCAAAGAAACTGACTCCACCCAACCCTGTCTCGACACTTGTCGAGCCAAGGCTTTTGACCCAATCTGGTTTAAGAGTGACTAGAACAAACCAAATTGCGACTAAAACAGTCACGGTTTGAGAGAAAAAAAGCCACGTTTTTTTCATGTGTATCAAGCCCCACCAGACGTTTTATTTTCATCAGATGAGTCCTCTTTGGGGGCCTGGGTGTGCTTGATAAATAAAACGGCTGCCCAAATCCCTAGTTCATACAAAAGACACATTGGAATGGCCAAGGCCAATTGAGAGACCACGTCCGGGGGCGTTACAACTGCCGCAACAACAAAAGCCAGAACAATGAAGTAAGACCTAAACTCCTTAAGCTTTTCGATCGACATAATACCAAGGCGTGCCAGTACGACCACCACAATTGGCACCTAAAAAGTCATACCAAATGCCAAGAACATGGTCAGCACAAAGCTCAAATAAGCCTCAATATCTGGTGCGGCAGTAATGCTTTTAGGAGCAAAAGATTGAATGAATTTAAAGACCTGTCCGAACACAAAGAAATAACAAAAAGCAACTCCTGCAAAAAAGAGCACCGTGCTGGATACAACGAGTGGCAGCACCAGCCTTTTCTCATGTGCGTAAAGTCCTGGAGCCACAAATGCCCAAGCCTGGTAAAGCACAACGGGCAAAGCAATCAGAAAGGCCGCCATCATCATTATTTTGAGTGGCACCATAAAGGGAGAAATCACAGAGGTAGCTATCATCGTTGCACCTGCGGGAAGGTGCGCGATTAGAGGTGCTGCCAAAATATCGTAAAGCGGTCCAGGCCCGGGATAAATTGCCAGCACCAAAGCAACCACGCCCACCGATGCTATTGCCTTGACAAGGCGGTCTCTGAGTTCAACCAAATGCTGTACAAAGGGCTGCTCGGTGCCGGCTAGCTCATCTGAATCGTTGGTTTTTGAATCTGACATTGGGTTTAATTACCGAACTTTTTCAATACGATTAAGGGACTACTGTGGGTGGTTTTTGGTCTGAATCTGGCCACCCGGGCTGCACCCGATAAGGCCTTGCTTCGCACGCCCCGCTGAGCTTTAAACCACTGAGGCGTTGCAGACTGTTTTAAACGCCATTTTTTGCCAGGATTTTTATAAACCGGAGAGGGCATACTAGGCCCCTCGAAAAGCTTGTTGTCCTCACCTGCAGACACAAAGTCTGGATTCAAACCATCCCCCACTGAGCTTGAGAGTTCCCCAAACTGTTTCTCAACTTCCTTGGAGGTCGTTTGGACAGAGTTTTTAACCTCGCGCGCAGCACTCTCAAAAGACTCCTTCATCTTTTTAAGGTCCTCGGCCTCCATAGCCCTATTCACCTCAGCTTTAACGTCACTCACATAGCGCTGCGCCTTGCCCACCAAAGTCCCCACCGTGCGCGCTACTTTGGGGAGTTTCTCAGGGCCAATAACAATCAGGGCAACTGCGCCAATCAGCGCAATTTTTGAGACGTCTAAGTCAAACATAAGAGTTGCCAAAGAGTTGGCAAAGGGTATTCAAAAGAGGGCGGGTTAAAACTCTCAGGCAACCAAGCAAACGGCGCATGGGTTAACTTTTTTGCTTAACTTCTACATCAATGGGGGGAGGAGGGGTATGAGCCCCAGGATGCTCCACTTGTGCAGGCGTGTTTTGGTGATTTGCAGCGTTCACAGAAGGTTCCGGGGGAGTACCGCCGTCTTTCATTCCGTCTTTAAAGCCTTTTACAGCCCCGCCTAAATCACTGCCGATATTTTTTAACTTCTTGGTGCCAAAAATCATCACAACGATCAAAAGCACAATTAACCAATGCCATATTGAAAACGAACCCATGAAAGTACTCCTATAAACTCTTTGAAATTTTAGACCACTTCAAGGTCAAACTGGAAAATAGATCTATATTGAGGGCTTTTAGCCCTTAATCCACGGTCTGGGACCTGCCAATACATGCATATGCAGATGGTGGACCTCTTGCCCCCCGTGTTTACCAGTATTTGTAACAAGTCTAAAACCGCCCTCCGGATAAGGGCTTGCCCCTTGTTCCTTGGCCAACTGAGGGGCCAAGACCATCATTCGTCCAAGCCATTTCTCGTGCTCATGGGTCACCTGCTCCATGGAGGGAATATGCATTTTGGGGATAATCAAAAAATGGATCGGCGCCCAGGGGTTTATATCGTGAAACGCAAGAAATTCCTCATCCTCAAAAACCTTTTTGGAAGGGATGAGGGAGCTCACTATTTTGCAAAATAAGCACTGAGGGTCTGTATGATAAATTGGGTGTGCTGGGTGTGCTGGGTGTGTCATTTTTGTTACCGCCTCATAAAAAAATAATTTCCAAACGAACAATAAAGAATGGATCAGTCCCCGTTTTTCTCTCTGTCGCGCACTTTTCGAAGCGCCTTCTCCTCCAACCCGCTCACTCCTACCCTTCTCTCCAACTCATCAAAAACTTGCTGAGGCGTCAACCCGTAATGAGCTAGGGCGATTAAGCAATGAAACCATAAATCTGCCATCTCATTGACTACGCTTTGGCTGTCGCCTCCGTGGCTGAGATCTTTGGCCGCCATCACTACCTCCGTTGACTCTTCCCCGACTTTTTTAAGGACCGCATCAGCCCCCTTGGAGAGCAATCGTGCGACATAGCTCTTCTCCGGATCGCCTCCGTTTTGTGGCAGTCTATTTTGTATCATCTGCGCCAAACGCACCAATGTGTTTAGTTGCAACGGTTGGACAACCCCATTCGGCTGAGGAGTCTGGGCTTCAGGTTTGTTTAAATCAGTCATCACATTATTTGTAAATAGTCTCAGGGTCTTTAACAACCGGCTCAACAGAAGTCCACTCCCAAGCACCCTTTTGGTCAGACTCTAATTTTTGGTAAAAGCAACTATGCCTGCCTGTATGACAAGCAATTGAGGGGATGTGACCCTCCTGTGTTACGCTTAGTAAGATCACATCGTTGTCGCAGTCCAGGCGAACCTCGTGTACACGCTGCACGTGACCCGACTCCTCGCCCTTGAACCACAACTTGTTTCTTGAGCGGCTGAAATAGACGGCTCTACCAAGCTCCACCGTTTTCAACAGCGCTTGCTTGTTCATCCAAGCAACCATCAAAATATCCTTGGACCCCAACTCCTGAGCGATCGCCGGAACCAATCCATTTGTATCCCACTTAATGGAGCGGATCCACGATTCTTCTTGATTTATGACGCTGGAGGGAGGATTTTTTTCAGACATGCATGAATTGTCCTATAAAAAGGTGTCCCCAACAGGCTAGGCGCACTCGCCAACCCACATCATCGCAAAGGAGTCTATATTCGGACGGGAATCCCATGCTCGGCCATGCACTGCTTAGCTTGTAAAACGGTGAATTCGCCGTAGTGGAAAATGCTTGCAGCTAGCACTGCGTCGGCTCCCCCGAGTTGAATGCCCGCGCACAAGTGCTCAAGAGTGCCCACACCACCGGAGGCGATTACGGGCACCGCCACAGCGTCGCTCACAGCTCTGGTAAGTTGCAAATCAAAGCCAGATTTTGTGCCGTCTTTATCCATGCTGGTCAGTAAAATCTCCCCCGCCCCAAGCTCGCTCATGAACCTTGCCCACTCGACAGCGTCTAATCCCACATTCTTCCTCCCCCCGTGGCTGTACACATCCCACCCACGTCCCACAGGCAGGCCCGCTTGGTTGAGCCGTTGTTCCTCGACTTCGGTCCTGCGCTTGGCATCGATTGCCACCACAATGCACTGGGATCCGTAACGGGTGGAGGCGTCCTTGATGATCTGGGGGTTCGCAATAGCAGCTGAGTTGAAGCTTGTTTTATCAGCCCCAGCGTTAAGTAAGCGCCTGACATCTTCAACACTCCTCACGCCACCTCCCACCGTTAGAGGAATAAAGACCTTAGAGGCCACTTTCTCAATGATGTGCAAAATCAAGTCTCGTCCATCGCTGGTTGCTGTGATATCCAAAAAAGTAAGCTCATCTGCGCCCTGATCGTTGTAGCGAGCCGCAATTTCTACGGGGTCTCCTGCGTCTTTGAGGTTCACAAAATTGACGCCCTTTACAACTCTCCCCCCCGTTACATCCAGACATGGAATGATTCTTTTAGCTAACATGTTGTGAGGGTGTTGTTGTATAAGTTCGAACCCACTAGGTAGGATGAGTTTTAGTCTTGGGTGAAGACTGGGGTGTAATTCAAGAGGGGGGTGTGATTAATCCTGGGTCAGCTCGTCTGCACGTGCCTGAGCTTTTTCAAAATCTAAGGCGCCCGTGTAGATGGCGCGCCCACAAATGACGCCTTCAATGCCTTCGCCCGCCAAAGCGCAAAGGCTCTCAATGTCAGCCATTCCGGCTAAGCCCCCTGATGCAATCACGGGAATGCTCAGTGCTTGAGCCAACTTGACGGTTGCCTCTACATTGATGCCCGAGAGCATCCCATCTCGCCCAATGTCCGTGTAAATAATAGACTCAACACCGTAGTCCTCGAATTTCTTAGCCAAATCGATCACTTCGTGCCCTGTCAGCTTACTCCATCCGTCAGTGGCGACTTTCCCGTCTTTGGCGTCCAGACCAACGATAATATGGCCACCGAATGCACTACATGCGTCCTTTAAAAATCCAGGGCTTTTGACCGCAGCAGTCCCGATGATGATGTAGCGCATTCCACCGTCCACGTATTTCTCTATCGTGTCTAAATCTCGGATACCTCCCCCGAGCTGTACGGGAATCTCGTCCCCGACTGCCTGGAGAATGGATTTGATCGCGCTATAGTTTTGGGGCTTGCCGGCAAAGGCACCGTTTAAATCAACCAAATGCAAGCGTCTAGCACCCTGCTCTACCCACCTGAGCGCCATGTCAGCGGGATCTTCTCCAAACACAGTGGATTGATCCATATCTCCTTGTTTGAGGCGAACACATTGACCGTCTTTCAGGTCTATTGCGGGAATGAGAATCATGATGATCTTAAAGAGAGGCTAGCTCGTAAGGACTAATGATGAGAAGGGAAAAAATTATGGCTTCCAATTTAAAAAGTTTTGATATAGCCTTAACCCCATATCTGCGCTTTTTTCAGGATGAAACTGGGTTGCAAAGAGATTATCACTCGCAATTGCAGAAGTAAAGCTCTGACCGTATGTTGTTTCACCGGCAGTGTAGCGTACATCAGACGGGGCAACGTAAAAGCTGTGCACAAAATAAAAGTAACTGTTTTGCGCAATCTCTTTCCACAAAGGGTGTTCCCCTATTTGCTTTACTTGGTTCCATCCCATTTGGGGAACCTTAAAGCGACTTCCATCGGCTTGGAGTTGACCGCTCAAATTAAATTTGATGACTCGTCCCGGTATCAACCCCAAGCAATCCGTACCCGTTTGAGAGTCCCCCTCCTCGCTGTGGTCTAAAAGCATTTGCATGCCCACACACACTCCAAACAAAGGCTTGTTCTTGGCAGCGCTCACCACTGCCTCTCTCAGACCTGCTTTACCAAGCTCTTGCATACAGTCTCTCATCGCGCCTTGCCCTGGCAAAACAACGCGCGTTGCTTGCTCAACCACGTCTGGCTCAGAGGTGATTAAAACGCGTGTAGAGGTTCCCTGCGCAGCCCTTAAAACGGCCTGCGAGACGGAGCGAAGATTGCCCATCCCGTAGTCCACCACCGCTACAGTATCAATCATGATTCAATTGATTGCCCCGCAGCATACAGCGTGCCTTAATAGCCATCACAACACTCCTTTGGTAGAGGGAATTACACCCATACCCCTTGGGTCTGGTTCAAGCGCCATTCGCAGTGCCCGCCCAAATGCTTTAAAAACTGTCTCCGCCTGGTGGTGAGAGTTTTCGCCCCGTAAATTATCAATATGCAAGGTCACAAAAGCGTGATTCACAAAACCTTGAAAGAACTCGTATGCAAGTTGAGTATCAAATAAACCAATTGAGCCGCTTTTAAACGGCACATGCATGATCAAGCCGGGACGTCCAGAAAAATCCACTACCACCCGACTCAAGGCCTCATCCAAGGGCACATAGGCGTGGCCGTACCGACGAACGCCTGACTTATCTCCCACAGCGTTTGAAACAGCTTGTCCAATCGCAATTCCAACATCCTCAACAGTATGGTGACCGTCAATGTGCAGGTCTCCAACGGCTTTAACCTCCAAATCTATCATTCCGTGGCGAGCTATTTGGTCGAGCATGTGATCGAAAAAGCCGATACCCGTCTCAAGCTTTGACTGCCCAGTGCCGTCAATGTTGAGTTTGACGCTAATTTGCGTCTCCTTGGTGTTGCGGGTGACTTGTGCTGTTCTTTGTTCCATCTTTTGGGTTCTTTGTTTGATTTTTTATTAGTTACTTTATTAGTTACTTTATTAATGACTTACTTTATTAGTTACTTAAAAGATTAGTGACTCAAAGGATTCATCACTTAAAGGCAAAGCTCATCTAACGCGCTTAAGAGTTCCTGATTTTCAGCTGGCGTGCCAACCGTCAATCTCAAACACCCCGTCAGCAGCAGATGCATTTTAGAGACGTTTTTAACCATAATCCTTTTTGACTTTAAACCCTCATAAATTCGCAAAGCATTTAAATGCAGCCTCTCATTGTCCTCAGCCCGCGAGGGGTTCAGTTCAGGCATAAAGCGAACAAGAACCATGTTGGCTTGGCTATCAAACGCTTTTGCATTTTTTAGCCCCCTCAAGTGGGCAAGCATCCGCTCGCGCTCAAATCTGATGATCCCAGCTTGCTCAGCAAAAACCTCTTGATGCTCCAGCGCAAAAAGCGCACACTCTGCATTCAACACACTGATGTTGTAGGGAGGCCTAATCTTCTCGACCTCAAGCGTGAGCGCATTTGGCCCAACCAGATACCCTATCCTGACCCCTGCCAAACCAAACTTTGAAAGTGTTCGCATCAACACAACTTGTTGATTGGCAACGGGGTCTCGCCTTATCTCATCCAACCAAGAGTGGCTGGAGAAAGGCTGATACGCCTCATCCATCACCACCCATCCTCCGTAGGTACTGACGAGTGCGATTAGGTTTTGAATGGTTCGTTTGTCCCATAAATTTGCACTCGGATTGTTTGGGTAAGCCAAATAGACCCAAGCCGGCTGGTGCTCTTTAATGGCGGCAACCATGATCTGCTCAGGAAGTTCGAATTCCTTGCCCAGTGGGACCCCAACGTACTTTAGACCTTGCAGTTGCGCGCTCATTGCGTACATCACAAAACCTGGCTCGGGTGCCAAAACGCACCCCCCCGTTTGCGCGCTGACCAAACACAGCAGCGAGATCAACTCATCCGACCCGTTGCCCAAAACGAGTCCGTATCCTTTGGGTAAATTCACGTAATTTGCTAGAGCATTTTTAAGGTCTTGGACTTGCTTACCAGGGTACCTGTTCACGGCTACTTTGCCCAGTCTCTCGCCAAGCTTTTGTTGCAACTCAAGTGGAAGAGTAAACGGGTTCTCCATGGCATCGAGCTTGAGCATGCCCTGCGCATTTTGAACGACGT
>DAIUEA010000072.1:0-3261 GCA_036845365.1 Limnohabitans sp.
ATACGCACTTAGTCAAGAAGAAGTCATAGAGGGTGCAGTTGCAATTGCGGCACCTTTTTTTAAAAACACGGGGGAGGTTGTCGGCTCGATAGCCGTATTTGGCCCATCTGTGAGAATGAAAGGAGCGGAAATTATCAAGCACGTTAAACACCTCCTACAAGCCTCTAATGCGCTTTCTATTTCTTTGGGAGCAAACGTCTAATTGATCGTGAGTGCTTTACAAGATGAAAACGTACGCCTTGGCGCTGCAAAGATGCCCTTATCTTGATAAATTTTTAAATTTATACAAAAAATAAGATATTCTCATAGCAATTGATTTTGTTGTTAATTAAAAGTGCATACTTATAAATGAAGCGAATACTAGTAACTGGAGGAATGGGGTATATTGGCTCACACACCTGTGTTGCTTTAACCAACGCGGGGTACGCCGCAACCATACTTGATAACTTATCAAACAGCCGAATCCAGGTGTTTGAGAGATTACTGGCCCTATGCCAAACACAGCCTGAGTTCATCCAAGGCGATATTAGAGATGCCAGCCTGGTGGAACAATTGCTGAGCGAAAAAAAATTTGAAGCGGTCATACATTTTGCGGGTCTAAAAGCAGTTGGAGAATCCAACGAAGTCCCTTTAACTTATTACGATAATAATGTACAAGGCACGCTCGCGCTTTTGAAAGTGTTGCAACGAGTGGGTCCTAAATCAATGGTCTTCTCATCTTCTGCAACCGTTTACGGCGATCCACAAACAGTCCCAATCAAAGAGACCTCACAAACGGGTGCAACCAATCCCTACGGGAGAACCAAGCTGATGATTGAGGAAATCTTGAAAGACACCCAAAAGGCAGATCCTTCTTGGAGAATTGCAACCTTGCGCTACTTCAACCCAGTTGGTGCTCATGAATCTGGTCTTATTGGGGAAGACCCGCTTGGGGTACCTAATAATTTAATGCCCTACGTTGCGCAAGTGGCAGCTGGAAAGCGTGAGTTTTTAAATGTGTGGGGGGATGATTACGACACACCAGATGGGACTGGCGTGAGGGATTATATTCACGTAACTGATTTGGCAAATGGTCATTTGGCTGCGCTATCTTACTTAGAAAAAAACGCTGGCCTTATTACTGTTAACTTAGGCACAGGCCGAGGCTACTCAGTGTTGGAGATGGTTCGCGCGTTTGAAAAAGTCAGTGGGCAACGCATCCCCTACCAAGTTGCAGCTCGCAGAAACGGTGACATCGCACAGTGTTTTGCAGATCCAGCTTTGGCCAATGAACTCTTAGGTTGGCAAGCAACCAAGCCCCTTGAGCAAATGTGCAAAGACGCTTGGCATTGGCAAAGTAGTGAGAAAAAAAGAGCAAAATCACAAGAAAACAATGAGTAGAATTAGCACTTAATGAGACAACGCTGAGATTCTTTAATTTTTATCAAAATAATTTCTAAAAAATGATACTAGTAACCGGCGGGGCGGGCTTTATTGGCTCGAATTTTGTATTAGATTGGCTTTCACAGAGCAAAGAGCCCGTAATCAACCTAGATAAATTAACCTATGCTGGAAACTTACAAAACCTTCAATCTTTAAAAGACAATCCCGCGCATATTTTTGTTAAGGGCGATATTGGGGATAGTGCGCTGGTAAGTGAGTTGCTAAATAAATACAGCGTAAGGGCAATTTTAAACTTTGCAGCTGAGAGTCATGTAGACCGTTCCATTCACGGACCCGCTGAGTTCATACAAACCAATGTAATTGGCACCTTCAATCTCCTTGAGTGCACAAGAAAATATTGGGGCCTTCTTGGAGAGAAAGATAAAAAGAGTTTCCGTTTTTTGCATGTCTCAACTGATGAGGTATTTGGAAGTCTTGCCCCGCAAGAACCCGCCTTTACAGAGAGCCACCCCTACGAACCAAATAGCCCCTACTCAGCCACTAAAGCGGCCAGTGATCACTTGGTCAGGGCTTGGTTACACACCTACGGCTTACCCGTTTTAACGACCAACTGTAGCAACAACTATGGCCCTTTTCATTTCCCAGAAAAGCTGATTCCATTGGTCATTCACAATGCGTTAAAAGGAGACCCACTGCCCATATACGGTGACGGTCAACAAATCCGGGACTGGCTTTATGTGACCGATCACTGTTCGGCGATTCGCTGCGTGCTTGAAAAAGGGGTGATTGGAGAGACTTACAACATCGGAGGCTGTAACGAGAAAGCAAACCTTCAAGTGGTCCATACGATTTGTGAACTATTGGACGCAAAAAAACCCAAAACCGATGGAACGTCTTATAAAAATCAAATCACCTTTGTAACCGATCGTCCAGGTCATGACAAACGCTACGCAATGGACGCCAGCAAAATTGAAAGAGAGCTTGGATGGCGGCCTGCGCAAACCTTTGAAACTGGGATGACTAAGACCGTAGACTGGTATTTAAACAATACTCAGTGGACCCAAAATGTCACCTCCGGCGCTTACAAAGACTGGCTAGCGAAGCAATATGCATAGCTATTTGTACAGGCTTAACCCCGTATGAACATTTTATTGTTTGGTAAAGACGGTCAACTTGGGCAGGAATTTTTAAAAGAGTTTGCATCACGGACCGCCCTGAGCGCGGGTTGTAACTTAATTGCTGTGGGCCGGGCAGAATGTGACTTATCTGAGGGGGCCTCAATACGCGCGCTCATTCAAAAGAATAAACCAAGAATAATTATCAATTCGGCGGCATACACCTCAGTCGATCTTGCCGAGACACACCAAGAGGCGGCGCGCTTAATCAACTCCGTAGCTCCGTGCATAATGGCCGAGGAGGCCAAGCGGTGTGGCGCAGCCTTAATTCACTTCTCTACCGATTACGTTTTTGATGGGACTAAAAAGGGAAGTTATCTAGAAACCGATGAGTGCAACCCACAGTCCGTATATGGGACTACTAAATTATTGGGAGAGCAAGGAGTTAAGGAAAATTGTGCAGAACACCTAATCCTCAGAACCTCTTGGGTTTTTAGTTCCTCCGGCAGTAATTTTTTAAACACGATTCTCCGACTGGCCAAGACCAAAAGTGAGCTTCGAATCATTGATGACCAGCGCGGCGCGCCGACCAGCACAAGTCTTATTGCTCAAACCACTTTGACAATGCTCAAAGCCAACGGCATACTGAATGATTTAGCTAAAGACGTATCTGACTTAGGTGATTGCTCTCTTAATGCCAGTCAAAATTGGGGAACCTTTAATTTAGTTGCCTCTGGTCACACAAGTTGGCACGGTTACGCTC
>DAIUEA010000072.1:3271-8205 GCA_036845365.1 Limnohabitans sp.
GTTACGCTCAATACTTGATTCAAAAAGCAATAGAGCTGGATATAGGGGCGGATTTCTTGATCGGTCCGCAACACATTTTGCCAATTCCAAGCTCTCAATACGTACAAGCCGCAAAGAGGCCTCTAAATTCCGTGCTTAGTACGGAAAAGTTGAGCGCAACGTTTAATATCACCCTTGAGCATTGGCAAAAGTTGGTAGATTCAGAGTTGTATAAAATTCAAGCAGTTAAAAAATAGCAATTAAAATTGAGTATATAAACATGAGTGAGCGCAAAGGAATCATCCTGGCTGGGGGGTCTGGTACCCGGCTCTATCCAGTAACGACTGCAGTTTCCAAGCAGTTGATGCCCATCTACGATAAGCCCATGGTTTACTATCCGTTGGCAACATTGATGCTTGCGGGTATCAGGGATATCTTGGTTATATCGACCCCTCAAGATACGCCCCGATTTACTGAACTGATGAAAGATGGTTCCCAGTGGGGGATGAATATCCAATATGCGGTGCAACCCTCACCAGACGGTCTAGCTCAAGCCTTTGTGATTGGTCGCGAGTTTGTTGGCAACTGTACAAGTGCACTCGTACTTGGGGATAATATTTTCTATGGCCACGAATTGGTCAATCAGCTTCAAGAAGCCAACAAACTAGAAAGTGGTGCCTGTGTGTTTGCTTACCACGTTCAAGATCCTCACCGCTACGGGGTAGTTGAATTTGATGCGTATAAAAAGGCAATTTCTATAGAGGAAAAACCTGAAAAGCCCAAATCTAATTACGCCGTAACTGGGCTTTATTTTTACGACTCCCAGGTCTGCGATATTGCAGCTTCCATCAAACCTTCTCCCAGAGGGGAGTTGGAGATCACAGATGTGAATCGTCACTACCTTGCCCACCAACAACTTAGTGTAGAAATTATGGGTCGTGGTTTTGCTTGGCTTGATACTGGGACGCATGATTCGCTTTTAGATGCGGCGCAGTTTATTGCCACCATTCAGCGTCGCCAAGGCTTGATGGTTGCCTGCCCCGAGGAGATTGCATGGCGCTCCAAATGGATTGATACGGAACAACTACTCAAGCTTGCGAAACCAATCGCCAAAAATAGCTATGGGCAATATTTACAAAATTTAGCTTAAAGATCATGCCCTTTACTGTCATTGCAACTAATTTGCCAGAAGTCAAAATTTTAGAGCCTAAAGTTTTTGGAGATGCAAGAGGATTTTTCTTTGAAAGCTTTAATGCCAGAGATTTTGAGAAAGCTATTGGTATTTCTGTTGAATTTGTTCAAGACAATCATTCCAAATCCGCAAGGGGTGTGCTCAGAGGGTTGCATTACCAAATACAACATCCCCAAGGGAAATTAGTGCGGGTGGTGTCTGGGGAGGTTTTTGATGTTGCGGTGGACTTGCGCAGCAGTTCCCCTAATTTTGGTCAATGGACCGCAATTCATTTGTCGGGCGAGAATCATCGGCAACTGTGGATTCCACCTGGTTTTGCGCACGGATTTATGGTCATAAGCGAGTTTGCTGAGTTCTTGTACAAAACAACGGATTATTGGTATCCGGAGCATGAGAGAAGCCTGTTTTGGAATGACCCCACTTTAAAGATCACTTGGCCCGATCAGATCAAGCCTCTTTTGTCCGCCAAGGATCAAGTGGCCCTCACATTAGACAAAGCAGAGCTGTTTGCCTGAGTGTGCTTGATGTATGGTTTTCTAGAGACGGCTAGAGCTCGTTAACCAACTCTTGAACTCGGCTCCTAATTCTGGATGGGCGAGCCCTAAATCTACAGTTGCTTGCAAAAGCCCAAGTTTGCTACCGCAGTCGTATCTTTGTCCAAAGTAACTATAGGCTAAAACTTTTTCATGTCCAATTAACGCGGCAATACCGTCAGTGAGTTGTATCTCCCCTCCTGCTCCCTTGGGCTGACGTCTGATGTGATCAAACACGGCAGGCGTTAATATGTAACGCCCTGCAACGGCTAAGTTACTTGGCGCCGCCTCAGGCTTGGGTTTTTCCACGAACTCAGATACATCAAGCAGTCTTTCACCAAATTCAACACCTTTAACGATTCCGTACCGCTGTGTATCTTCCCGTGGAACTTCTTGCACTGCCAAAATACTGCATTGATGCTGTGCATACAAGTTAGTCATTTGTTTAAGAATTGACTCAGAACCCACCATCAAATCATCTGCCAACAACACGGCAAACGGTTCATCATTGATTAACTTTTCAGCGCACAAAACCGCGTGGCCTAGGCCCAACGATTTGGGTTGCCTTACATAAAAGCAATCCATGTCATCGGGCTTAATTGAGTGAACAAGATTTAAAAGAGCTCTTTTGCCATTAGCCTCTAATTCACTCTCGAGCTCATATGCTGTATCAAAGTGGTCTTCAATAGCTCGTTTGTTTCGTCCGGTCACGAAAATCATTTCTCGAATACCTGCCGCATAGGCCTCTTCAACTGCGTACTGAATAAGGGGTTTGTCAACGACGGCTAACATCTCTTTGGGAGACGCCTTCGTCGCGGGAAGAAAACGTGTGCCAAGTCCTGCAACAGGGAAAACTGCCTTGGTAAGCTTTTTGATAGGAGTATTCATAGCCAGGAGAATGATAAAAAAGAGTAGATGCCGCTTATTGACTTAGGCATGAATTTCGTTGTTTTCGAAAATCATTCCTAAATAAATCAATGAAGAGTAATCGTAGTTTGGGCAAGTTCGGCAAAGCTTGCTAACGTGTCCTCGACCTCCTCTTGTGTTGGGGCGCTTGCGTGCCAAGCTGATATATGTTGTTGAAACAATTCAGCCCAACCCCCATCCAGGTAGACTTCGCGCCCAGAGCGTTTGTCAACGATCTCAAAGCCGTGACGGGTTAATTTAGGCAGGTTAGAGTCCATGGACTCAGTCCCCTCAGGGGCAGTCATCATATGCACAACTACAAAATATTCAGAATCGTAAAGAGTATTCATAGTGGAGTTGTTGTTATTATCAATTATTCTATATCAAGCAGATGGGAGTTTTTTTCTTTATTTCAAGCCTGAGACTAATTCAAAATGAGATAATTTTTGATCAACAAAATCCCCATTTTCCTCCTCTAGGCGAATTCGACCAAGCGTTAACCCTGCATTTTTCAGTAGCCAAACTGTTGCCTTTTGATCGTCTGCAGATCTGGGGACTCGGATAATCTTAAACGTCTCAACCCTGGCAATTGGAAGGTCAAGAAACTCACTGCCTAGGTACTGAAATTCCCTTGACTCAGCATTGTTTTTTGATACCAATTGAAGTCGAATCTTAGCCCCTTTGGGTATTTGATCTTGGTTCTTGGCAATCCAGTAGCCAAGTTGATAAATAACGCTTAATTGGTCTTGAGCGCTAGCCTCTAGGGGTTCTGTAGACGATTTGTTGGAGAACTGCAAAAGATGGGTTGTGCGGTTAAAAGTGACTTGGTCCTCGTTTCTTATTTTGTCTAAAAAACGTTCCGGGAGAATGCCACCATCTGTAGAAATTAAGCCCTCACTGATTTGAGTTCTTGAGCCCATAAGGAAGTGACTGATTTCAAATTTAATTTTATACTGGTTGTCCGTTATTTGCCAAAACATATCACCAGGTAGTGAATAAGGGATCCGGTGCGATTGACCTGTAAGTTGGTAATGTAAGTGAACTGAACCTTGCTTGATCCAAGAGTCTAAAGAGGCGGTAACAGGAGCTATAAAGTCTTTGGAATCTCCTGATTGTGCAAGCGAATTTACACATAAAAGGCAGGTGAACAAAATCACCTTTGAAAAACGAAATGAATCAATAATCTTTAAACGCATGTTTTGAATTAATGGGTGTCGCTTAAGTTAAAAATCAAAATCGTCGAATATTAGGCCGAAAGCGTTGCGTCTATATGCGAAAACCGCCCTATTCTTAAAACGCCCGACCCGCAAAACATTGAATTATGAACCAAGTTGGAATAGTTAAGAAAGGGGAGGGTTAATCTCACGGCAGTTCTTGCGAGGGATAAAATAGTAACTTTATACAGAACTTCAAGTTTGGGCCTTAACACCAAGCTTCGCACAGCTAAAGTTATAAAATTCTCTATTAATCTATTCTTGAAAAAGTAAACTTAAATTCCAAATGAAGCTTGCCACCTACAAAGACGGAACCAGAGATGGTCAGTTAATCGTTGTCTCTAAAGACCTCACTCACGCGCATTATGCTTCTCAAATCGCAAATAAAATGCAAGAAGTGTTGGATGATTGGAATTTCATTAGTCCACAACTTGAGGAGATTTATCAAACCTTAAACGCTGGACGTGCTAGACAAGCTTTTACCTTTGATCCAAAGATGTGCATGGCTCCCTTGCCCCGGGCTTACCAATGGGCTGATGGATCTGCCTTTGTGAACCACATTGAGCTGGTTCGAGCAGCAAGGGGTGCCGATATGCCAGAAACTTTGCTAGATGAGCCTTTGATCTACCAAGGAGGGAGTGACGATTTCTTAGGCCCCACTGACCCGATTCGCTGCTCAAGTGAGGCATACGGAATTGATTTTGAGGCAGAAGTTGCAGTGATCACTGCTGATGTACCGATGCAAACCTCATCAGTTGACGCGGTTTCTGCGGTTAGGTTAGTGATGCTTGCGAATGATGTTTCCCTCAGACAGTTGATACCTGGTGAAATCTCAAAAGGATTTGGCTTTTACCAAAGCAAGCCTGCCACTGCGTTTTCCCCGGTGGCAGTCACCCTTGATGAGATCTCTCACGCGTGGCGCGATGGACGTCTGCATTTAACCATCACTTCAACTTGGAACGCCCGGCGAGTGGGTATGTGTGATGCAGGGCCAGAGATGACTTTTGGTTTCGGCGAGCTAATAGCGCACGCTGCAAAGACTAGGAATATTCGGGCTGGATCCATTTTTGGGAGCGGTACAGTGAGTAATAAGGCCGTAGACAATAATGG
>DAIUEA010000073.1:0-8185 GCA_036845365.1 Limnohabitans sp.
GAGCCAAGTAATAACCTTCCTTGCTATGTTCAATGACGCTTTCTAGAGAGCTATAAGGCACATAGGCATAACCTGCTTGGAGCAGTAAGAGCGTGGTCAATATTCGGCTCAGCCTGCCATTGCCATCTTGAAAAGGATGGATCTCTAAAAAAGTGACTGTAAACACAGCGACGATCAACAGTGGGTGCAAGCGCCCAAGTTCGCGCGCATCCTTTAACCACTCAACCAGCTCAGTCATGCGTCGTGGAGTATCAAATGGAGAGGCCGTCTCAAAAACAACGCCAACCATCTTGCCGTCGGCGTCAAAGGCGACAACATTGTTTGATAATTTCTTGTATTCCCCCCTATGGCGCTCATCCTTTTGGCTGTAACGAAGAAGGTCACGGTGCAACTGCTTGAGATGGTTCACTGTGAGGTGAATGTCGTCAAAGGCATGGAAAATCATCTCCATCGTCTCGGCATAGCCCGCGACCTCTTGCTCATCGCGGCTATCAAATTTCTTGATTTCTAGTTTTGATAGAAGTTTTTCGACCTCGCGGTCTGTCAGTTTGCTGCCTTCAATTCGGGTCGAAGAACCAATGCTCTCAATAGTGGCAACGTGCCGTAACGCATTGAGTCGTTCCGGCGCAAGCGTTCCAAGGGCACGCCAAGCCCCTTTAAATTCATCAACTTCGCTCAGTAAATTGAGTAGCTCGCCTGTAATTTGGATGGTTTCCGTGTTCATCGCATTGAATGTACACCTGATTAGACCGGATTGTCAACCGGAATAGACCTGAATAGAGGGTGCATGATTGTTACCAGACAACCCGAATTTAGACCTGATTAAGCCCGAATAAAGCAACGCTTCGACAAAATGGAGAATCGAATCTGCTGCAACCTCTAAAGTTATCGTTTTTCATCAAACTGCATCATTATTTAATGAAATTTTTTGATTGGCAATCGATTAACCCAATGATCGATCGGCTGAAGCCGCCACGGGTGGAGAAAAAATCAGGCCGATGAAAATTAAGGTCGAAAGTTCACTCAGGAGAATATTTTTTTGGAAATTCATTTGATTCATTTCTTGGATAGAACGCAAGAAACCGTTTACTGATCTTTTTCTGTAATGACAACAGTCCAACTGCGACTACCAGCATTAAGAAGAACACTCATCGGAATCGCACCTCCCGGAATATTGGAAGCCACGAATTTTTTAGATTCAGGTAAATAACTCAAGAAAGCTGGCAAAGCTTCTCCACTGATTGTTGAAACAGAAACAGCGGCGTTGACGTCTAGCTGATTGGAGACTTCTTGCGGCACGGCAAAACTGAAACCATTGCCTACAAGAGCCATATTTTTAGGCACCAAGACATAAATAACTTCAGACTGACTCCCTTTTGAAGGCCGCACCATGGAATTGGCCACACCTCAAGTCCTTCTTAAGGTCGTTTAGGCGTCCCGAAAAGATTTGTCTGTTGTACTTGACACTGTTCCAAACGCCATTTCAAGCTCGAAATTGCGTTGGTATTCATATTCCTGATTGCAACCAATAAAAAGACCATCGAGCGTAAACGCTTGATGGTCCTCGTTATGGAAGAAGCTAACTTTTATTGAAAAAAAGAAAGTTAAAACATCGACTAAATTAGATTAAAACGTTTTGGTCAAGGACGCGAATGCAGTGCCCTTTCCGGTGTTGGCTAAACTGGTATTAAAGTAAGCTGCATTTAATGCATTTGTGCTGATGTATGCAAAAGCTGCGCTCATGCCGTGACCCATGTCTTTTGTTAGACCAAGTTTCCAATCCGTGTAGGAGAAGCTAGGTTCTTTGGCAAAGCTTGGTGTATTAGTAACTACTTGACGACCCACGTGGCCGTTTAAGGTCACACCCTCAAAGCCTGTATCGTAGTTAAGTGATAAGTCGTAGTACGAGGATCCTTTGCTGTTGTCAATACCAAATAAATTTGTCAGCGCATACGAGTATTTAAAAGTCGCAAATGCGTAAGTTGCACCCGCATAAATTTCCGTCGTGTTCGCGCTGTTACCCTGGGTTTGTCTACCTGTGAACGAAGTACCGAAAGTTGTGGTGGTCACACCGGCAGCGGTATAAGTGGTTTTAGTAGGCAAATTTTTAGTGGGGTAGTAATACTCTAAAAGACCAACGTCTAAAGTCAGATCCTTAACAATTTCTGTCTTATAGCCACCGTAAAAATCCATTTCTATGGGCGCAGTGAGGCCGGGTACAGCAGGGGAGAGTTGTGCTGGGCTGGCTGAATAGTTGTCCGACATCCAACTGATGCTGGAGTTCCAGTTGCCTAAGTAAAAACCACTTTCGTGAGCATAATCAAACCCGCCTTGAATAGCAGGGGCCGAATTTGTTTGCGAAATACCGCGGTAACGGTATTGACTGGCTAAGGTAACGTTGGCTGTAACTGGGCCAGTGTCTGGCGCGGCTGCGGCTTCAGGTGCAGGTGTGTCTTCAGCAGTTGCATTAGTCACGCTCAAACAGGAAGCAAATAAAATTGCTGAAATCGATAATACTTTTTTCATTACACACCCTTTAAGTTTAAATTCCAAAAAATAGGCTTTGAATTTATTTCAATCCGTAGCTCTTGGGTGTGTTGTTTGCAATTCCTATGCCTGGCCTTACACTCCCTTGTAATGCCCCAAAAATTAAACAGCTCAAAAACTTTTTAAATAAAGTTAAAACTACTTTAATTTAAGAAATAAGTAATAAATCTGTAACACAATTCAAATGCAAAGGGGCATTAAAAAAAAGAAACTTTTTCAGTTAAGAGGAGAATTTTGTGAAAATTTACGCTTTTTTTAGACCTAAAAATGCTGTGTGTTTTTTGAAAGCACTGAAAAAAATCATAATGCACAAATACGGTGCAATGTGCGCACCAAAAAAGCGCCGGATCATTTATTGTCTACATTGGAATAATTTTGATGTAAATCCTTGTCCTTCAGAGAGGACATATAAAAGGGTATCGATCACATTCACAAAATACTCAACTCAAAGTAGATGCGGTTGAGTTATTGTATTTTTGCGAATGTGACCCAGTTAGCACCCATCCCCCCCGGCACTCGAGCAATTAAGTCTAGGCCCCCGCTCAAAGGGTCTATGCAATAAAGAGAGACGTATTTTGATTTTTGACCTGTTGCAACCAAAAATTGTCCGTCCGGATTAATACCAAAACCTCTTGGCATTTGCTCAGTGGGAGTTGTAAATAGGTAATTTAGTTTGCCCGTTTTTGAATCGACCGCGAAACCGCTGAGTGAGTTGTTGGTTCTGTCAGAGGTGTATAAAAATTTGCCGTTTGGTGTGAGTTTGATTTCGGCGCTGTAAATCAAATTAGAGTCATCAAATCCCGCTGCCTGGAGGGAGCCTGTTGGCGGCCTAGGTCTGCCTTGGACGAGTTGGGTATCGCTTGGGAGGCTCGAAATAGACTGTATCAGGGTTAAATGACCCGATTTCGGATCAATCGAAAAAACTAAAACTTGACCCATCATCTCAGTAATGACGTAGGCGAACCTGTTGTCCTCGGAGATGATGATGTGGCGGGGACCGTGTTGCTTTTCAACAGCAACACAGGCGGGAGTTTCAGAAAGCGGTTTATCAAGACTTGAATCAAAAGAGTGAACTCTAACTTCATCAGTTCCAAGGTGAGGAACATAGACAAATTGATTGCCTTGATCCGTGACGATTGAGTGAGGATTTAAGCCGCCGCTTGTTAAAACTTGCGCAGGTGTGGGGTCAACTGAGTAATCTGCATTTACTTTGTGAACAGAGTTTTTGTGATCCCCAAACGAGGTCGCTAACAACCACTTTCCAGTCTTGTCTAAAGAGATGTAGACCATACTGTACGGCATGGGTGTGGCCGCAAGCAACTCAAGCTTTCCATCACTTGGGTTGATGTGAAAGGATTGAAGAGAAAAGGGGGCCGACCGTACTGCGGCATATAAAGTTTTTCCATCGGGCGTTGCAACCATTGGCATGACCAGCTCTCCAACTGAGGTTCGCCCAATCGGAATCAAACTCGCTTGAGAGGGCGCCTTAAGAGCGGTAGTGTTGGAGGCTGGGAGCAGCTCATAGGCTGAAATATCACCGTCGTCCGCATTTGAGATATACACATATGTAGCCTTTGAGCCAACGGATGAGGTGGATACTCCAGCCCCAGACTGAACGCGCGCCGGTGCAGTGTTATTTGGCATTTTTATATTCGTTTAATGCAGGTTAGCCAACAACGCCAATGTTCCACGGTACAAACTCATAGTTACCAAGATCCAGCAGTTCGCTCTTGGTTTTTTCACCAGAGGCGACTTTAAGCATCAAATCAAAAATTTTCTGCGCCGTCTCTTGCAAAGTTGCTGAACCGTCAAGAATTTCCCCGCAATTGAGATCCATGTCCTCGGTCAAGCTTTGATACATTCGCGTGTTGGTGGCCAATTTAACAGAGGGCACCGGTTTTGCTCCAAACATAGATCCTCGCCCGGTCGTAAACATTATCATGTTTGCTCCACCTGCTATTTGCCCAGTCGCTGAGCAAGGATCAAATCCAGGTGTATCCATAAAGACAAAGCCATGCTCGCGTACCGGCTCCGCGTAGCGATAGACCTGCATCAACCCCGTAGTTCCTCCCTTCATTGAGGATCCCAAAGATTTTTCGAAAATATTAGCCAAACCACCCACCTGGTTACCAGGGCTTACAGCACCGTTGATTTGTACATCTCGGCCTTTAGAGTAAACATCTTTCCACCAACGAATCCGCTCAATTAGACGCTCACCCACTTCCCTAGAGACGGCGCGGCGTGTAAGCGTATGCTCAACACCGTAAATCTCAGGTGTCTCCGACAAAATCGCAGTGCCCCCGTGCTTCACCAAAATATCCATTGCTGCACCCAGTGCTGGATTGGCCGTGATGGAGGAGAACCCATCGGATCCCCCGCACTGCAGTCCTATCTTTAAATGACTCGCAGAGACCGATTCGCGTTGAACGTTGTTGGCCGCAAAAAGCATCTCTTGAACAGCATTAACTGCCAATTCAATGGTTTTACGAGTGCCCCCGTTTTCTTGCATCACAAATGTCTTTAATCCTGGATTGGGTTCAAGTCCCTCTTGACCCATTAACCCGGCTAATTGGTTGCGCTCGCAGCCCAGACCAATAATAAGAATTCCACCAAAATTTGGATTTCTTGCGTATCCGCCCAGCGTTCGCCTTAAAAGATCCATCGGCTCGCCCGTCATCTCCATGCCGCAGCCCAGTCCGTGACTCAGTCCAACAACTCCGTCTATGTTGGGAAACTCTTTGAGCCTCTCAGGCGTAAAGGCCTCTGCAACTTTGTGCACCACTGTTGCTGAGCAATTAACTGTTGAGAGGATACCGATGAAATTTCTGGTTCCTACTTGACCATCAGATCGAACATATCCCATAAAACGGGCTTGCTGATCAAGCGGTAAAACGGGAGTCGGGACGTAGTGTTTTGCGTATGCGTAGTCGCGGTCATACTCTTGAAAGCTGACGTTGTGAGAATGCACGTAGGTGCCCGCCGCAATATCAACAGCTGCAAATCCAATACAGGTATCGTATTTTAAAATTGCAGCGCCTTTGGCGATATCAGTTGCTGCAATCTTGTGACCCGTTGGGACCTGGCTTTTCGAGGTAAACCCCTCGGATTGGATTTTCGTGCCTATACCCACATCAATTCGTGCGATCACCACGTTATCGGCTGGATGCAAACGAATTACTGAGCCAGTGAGGCTTTTAGTTGCAGTTTCTGTCATGACAATAAATTAAGTTGAGAGGACTTTAAAAGGCGTAGGACTCAATAGCAATTACAAAAAATTGAACTTAAAAGTTACATATCCTGACTCATCAAGTTCAGTTTAATTGGGTATTTCTTGAGTCAAATACAGGGATTAGATTTTTCAATGCTAGTTTATCAAAACGTTCCCTAAAGCTACCTAGGTGTTTTGCCGTGAATGTGCTCAGACCGCAGGAAATCAAAATCAACTCCCTTATCCGCCTGGGTCACAGTTTGGAGGAACAACTTGCGGTATCCCCGGGCTGCAACAGGCTCTTTGACTGGATTTTCAATCCCGCGTCTCACCAATTCCTCTGGACTGACGAGTAGGCTTATTTCCCGGTTTTTGACGCTAAGCCTAATTCTGTCACCGCTGCGCACGTGAGCCAGAGGGCCTCCCACTGCTGACTCTGGTGTGACGTGTAAGACGATGGTTCCAAATGCAGTCCCGCTCATTCTACCGTCTGAGATGCGGACCATGTCTTTAACTCCTGCGCGCGCCAATTTTTGAGGAATGGGCAAGTAACCTGCCTCGGGCATTCCAGGAGCACCCTTAGGCCCAATGTTCTTGAGCACCAAGACGTCTGAGGGCGTTACATCTAAATCATCGCGATCAATCCTTGTCGCCATGTCCTGCATATTCTCAAAGACTACCGCACGACCCTCGTGCTCCATGAGCTCTGGATTAGCTGCAGATTGTTTGATCACTGCCCCACCAGGAGCTAAGTTACCGCTTAAAACAGCAATTGCGCCTTGAGGATAAATTGGGTTCGAGATACTTCTGACCACATCTTGTTTGAAACGGGGTGGGTCTAATTCAAGTTGTTCACCCAAACTACGCCCCATAACTGTGAGGGTATTGAGATTTAGTAGCGGTTTTAATTCCCTAAGCAAAGTAGCCATTCCACCTGCATGGTGAAAGTCCTCCATGTAGTGGGAGCCCGAGGGTTTAAGGTCCAGCAGCACAGGCGTTTCGCGCCCCATGCGGTCAAGGGCCTGCATATCGATCTCCAAGCCAACTCGTCCAGCAATAGCCGCCAAATGCACAATCCCATTAGTCGAGCCCCCGATTGCGAGAAGCACTCGCATGGCATTTTCAAGCGATTCAGCGGTGATGATTTTGTCAATAGTTAAATGATCTTTAGCTATCTTCACAGCCTGTGCGCCTGATTGCTCGGCCACACGGATGCGGTCTGCAGTTACTGCAGGCGGGGAGGCACCGCCAGGTACGGTCATCCCCAAAGCCTCTGCAATACATGCCATCGTACTTGCTGTGCCCATAACTGAGCAAGTGCCTACACTTGCGACCAGTTGATTGTTGACGTCTGTGATTTCTTGCTCATCTATTTCACCGGCCCTAAACTTGGCCCAGTACCTTCTGCAATCCGTGCATGCCCCGACCCTCTCGCCTCTATGGGAGCCTGTTAACATGGATCCAGTGATGAGCTGGATGGTGGGTATACCTGCAGAGGCTGCACCCATTAACTGCGCCGGTACAGTTTTGTCACAACCTCCGATAAGAACTATCGAGTCCATGGGCTGCGCTCGTATCATCTCCTCTGTGTCCATGGACATCAGGTTGCGCAAAAACATGCTGGTTGGTTGAGCAAAACTCTCGCCAATAGAAATTGTTGGAAACTCCATTGGCAGGCCCCCTGCTAACATCACGCCTCGTTTGACAGCCTCAATCAGTTGAGGCATGTTGCCGTGGCAGGGGTTGTAGGCGCTGCCCGTGTTGACGATCCCGACCACAGGGCGTTCTAATGCGTTGTCTGAGTAACCTGCTCCCTTGACGAAGGCTTTGCGTAAAAAAAGTGAAAACCCAGTGTCCCCGTAATTGGTCAAGCCTTTACGCATACCAGAAGCATCTTTTTTAGCATCTAAATTTGTTTTATCGGTCATACGTTTATTCTGTTTGAGTGTTGAAATAGGTTGTCTTAACTGTTTGTCTTGGTTGAGTTGTCGCTACTTTTAGGAGGACTGCAAATTTGGCTTTGACCTTCAAAAGCATAGGCAGCAACTGTTTCACTAAATCCTTGGAGGAAAGAAGCACTGTCAAATCTGGTGGTTGTGTTAGTATTAATTTTTGGAGTTTAAAATGAAACTGAAACAATATATCACCAAATCTCTTTTGGTTTCCTTTGTAGGAGCCTTTTCTTTTAGCGTTTACGCTCAGTCGGTAAATATCTCTTTGTCCGGAGCCCAAGAGGTCCCACCCGTGATGACAGCAGCAACATCTTCTGGGACAATTGGTGTGGCTATTGACGGAGCAGTCTCAGGCGCCATAAGCACCTTCGGGATCGATGCAACTATGGCTCACATTCACGAGGGAGCTTCAGGTCAAAATGGTCCCGTCATCGTTCATTTAATCAAAACTGCAGAGAACGTTTGGTCAGTTCCACAG